>NZ_SUMG01000005.1 GCF_009910325.1 Isachenkonia alkalipeptolytica | reverse complement strand
GTTAATATTACCTTTCTGATTATGTCCACCTCATTTCTTAGTCCTGAGGTTCTATTATAATAGATTTAATAGTATTTGGGACATAGTCACTTGTGATATATTAAGACATTATCATATATGGATCATATAGGGAGAAAGAATGATCAAAAAAAGCATTGACTTTCAAGATCGAATCCGTTAATATATATAACTGTGAGTAAAGCGACCCATTAGCTCAGTTGGCAGAGCACCTGACTTTTAATCAGGGTGTCCCGCGTTCGAGTCGCGGATGGGTCACCATTTGGCCCCTTGGTCAAGCGGTTAAGACACCGCCCTTTCACGGCGGTAACAGGGGTTCGATTCCCCTAGGGGTCACCAATTCAAAAAAACCTTTTCTGATATTATCAGAAAAGGTTTTTTGTTTTTTGCTTTTTTATTGTTTCTCCCAGCGAAGATCTTCACCATAGAACTTTAACACATCAAAATGGGCAATCAGCCGGGAAAAGATCCGGTCATCATATCGTTCCGCCAGTTCCATAGGACTTAAATTTGTTGAGATCATAATTTTCTTTCCCCGAAGAATCCGACTGTTGATCAGGTTAAACAGTTCACTGTTGGTAAAGGAATTGGTAAGTTCCGCCCCTAAATCATCTATGATCAAAAGGTCCGCCTCAAATAACAGATTGTATTCCTCTTTATTTTGGCTTCGACGAAACCTTAAATCCTCCAGTACCTCGATCATTTTAAAGGAAGTCTGATAGATCACGATATGCCCCCGATCCAGCAGGGCCTTTGCTACGCAGTTGGCCAAAAAGGTTTTTCCAAGGCCGGTGCCTCCATAAAATAAAAGGTTTTTTGTCTGGGGGTCTTTAAAGTTCATGACAAAACCCTCCGAGGTATTGAGTAGATGCATCATGTTTTGCCGGGGAGAGCGTTTTTCCTCCCCATAGGGTTCCGTGGAGAAAAGATCGATATTAAAGCTATGGAAGTTTTCTTTATCCAGGGTGTTGGTGAGGTTGGAGAGATTATAGGCCCGGTCAATGAGCTTTTGCTTAAAACAGGCGCATTTTTTCCCATTTCCTAAAAATCCCCGGTCTTTACACTGTTCACAGTGATAAACCTTTTCCAGGTAAGAAAGGGGGATGTTGTTTTCTGTAAGCAGCATGGCCCGGTCTTCCTTTAAATTCTCCATTTCTTTGGAAATACGGTCCATCAGTTGTTGACTTTCCCCGGGGGCTTCGATGATGGACTTGGATAACATCAGTCCCAGTCTTGCGATTTCCTGATCAATCTCTTTGATCCTGGGTACCCGACGGTATACTTCCTCCCGTCGCTGTTTTTTCAGGTCTTCACTTTGCTGTCGAAGGCGATCGTATTCTCTTAAAATTTCTTTAATATATTGTTGAAACATGTAAGACCTCCCATTTACTCTTTGTTTTGTCTTTTCATAATGAGGGCTTCTAATTCTTCCGCATTATACTTTGAGGTTCGACTGTCGGATAGATGGAACTTGGTTTTGAATTGATCCCTGGAAGGTTTTTGCAGGGAGGGTTTGGCGTTTTTCTTTTGTTTGGAGGCTTGACGAAGTTCCTCCACATCCTCTAAAGACCCTACCTTATTCTTATGCCAGTTTTTCAGGACCCCATGGATATAGCTGATGTTGGGATTTGCAATTTTCACGGACTCCTCACAGGCCCGAAGAATAATTTCCAAGGAGAAGCCGAAGTCATCGAACCAAAGATCCATGAATTCCCGTTCCTTTTCCGAGGGCTCCCGGTTGGAAAAACCCAGGGCCCTGAAGATCCGGTTGTACAGGGAAAAACGATCCTTGGTGGACTCAAGATGAGCCTGGAGCTGCTCTACCGAAGTAATTCCCTGATCGTACCAGTTTCGCACCACGCCTCCTACATACTGAACAGTGGAAATGTTCTTTTTATGCTTTGCAAAGCTGTAGGCTTTCACGATCAGGGGGGGTTCAATATTAAAATTGAAAAACCACTCGAGGATTTCAATCTTTTCATTGGGGTAGAGGGATCGGTGGATGATTTTGTTGATTTCTCCGAACATGGTGCGTATTTGCGGTACTTTGTTGGCCTCGATCAGGTCCTCGGGGGTACAGTTATAGGGATTTTTATAGTGCTCACCGGATCCCACCGGGGGACTTTCCTGGGAAGGACTGTCTTCAGCGGTTTTTTCAACCGGTGTCTTCTCCCTGGGGGTTTCTTTGTTATGGGAGATCGTTTTCCGGTAGTGATGTTCCAGTAAAAATTTCTCTTTTAAATCCAGGAACTCCACGGAAAAATTCTCCCGTTCTTCATAATGGGAGGATGGACCGAGGGGGTGGGTTTTGATCACTCCCTGGGCCTCCCAATATTTCCAAGCATCCAAAACGTCGGATAAGGGAATTCCCAGCAGTTCTCCTAAGGACTGGTGGGAAGTGACGGGAGCCTCCCCGAAAGATTCAACGGTCTGTAAGGCCTTTTGATAACCCAAAAGATAGACCTTAACATAGGTCCCGTTGGCTTTGGGAAGAAATTTATTAAGAAAAATATTGTCTATGGATACAGACTCTAATTCTTCAATGGATCGGGATTTTTTATAAAACATGATATTCACTCCAATTATCATTCATAGTCCTTTTATTATAACACATCCCATAGGGAGACCAAAGCATCGAAAAATTTCGACAAAAATCGAGAAAGGAAAGATTTATTATTGATTCTGTAAAAGAATATGATATAATATAAAAAGCATCGATAAAAACATGACTAAATTACTATAAAAAAACTCGAGGATTTTCCAGCAGTATAGATAAAAAACTTTCCAATAAGAGGTGAAGGCATGGGTTACTTCCAAAAATTGAGGCAACAGGGAAAAGATAAGATGGAAAAGAGCGGCGCATGGTTGCAGAAACAACGAAAAACCCTGAAATTAACAGAAAAAACAAATAACATAAAAAGATACATAGCAACAACAACAGCGCAAACAAAAGAAAAAATCAAAGGTAAGAAGATTACCCTTCCCCAAAAGGGAGGCGTGGTCTTAGGTATCGGCTTTGCCGTATTACTGGTAGTAGGGGTGACCCTCAGCAGTGAAGGAGTGCCCATACTGGAGCCTACCTATGAAGGTTATACCGTCAGCGTTGAGGATGAAGAGATCGGCGTTGTGGAAAATCGGGAAATTGTTGAGCAAATGGTAAAGGATATGGAAGAGGATCTTCGGGATCGCCATGATGAGAATATTGTGGTAGAAGAGGAAAGTCTCTCCTTTACAAAGGGAGAATTCAAAGAAAGTGAAACCCCATTAACGGAGCTTTCAGTTATTGAGGAAAGAATCCTATCCAGCATTGATTATCATGTGGAGGCCTACACCATTAAAGTGGAAGGGGAAACCTTAGTCAAACTACGGAGCGAAGAAGAAGCCTCAAAGCTACTGGATAAGATTAAAGAAGATTATACGGAAGAAGACAAGGAATACGAAGAAGTGGCCTTTAACGAAGAGATAACCATCGAAGAAGCGCTGGTTTCCCTCGGTGAAATTCAAGAAGAGGACAATGCTTTAAAAATTCTGCAAAAAGGCACCGACGAGGAAGAAGTCCATGAAGTTGCAGAGGGCGAGACCATTTCAGAAATTGCGAAACAGTATGGACTGACCTCGGAGGATATTGAACAGGCCAATCGCCATTTGGAAGATCTGCACATGATCAGTATCGGAGATGAACTGAACCTCATCGTGCCGAAGCCCTATATTACTGTACGAACGGTAGAGCATGTGGAATATACGGAAGAAATCGATTTTGAAACAGAATACAATGATACCGACTCCATGTATGAGGGGGACCGAAAGATCACTCAGCAAGGGGCCTCGGGAGAGAAGGAAATTAGCGGCTATGTTATTCGGGAAAATGGCCGGAAAATAGATATGGAAATTGAAGAGGAAAAAATTATTGCGGAACCGGTTACCCGAATTGTCGCCCGGGGAACCGCGGAACGGCCCACCACGGTAGCCACGGGATCCTTCAGCAGTCCTACCCGGGGGCGTTTGACCTCAGGATTCGGAACCCGATGGGGAAGAATGCATAACGGCATCGATGTGGCGGGACCTACGGGAACGCCGGTAAACGCTGCAGACGCAGGACAAGTGGAGTTTGCAGGTTATCGGGGAAGTTATGGAAACCTGGTGATTATCAACCATGAAAACGGTTATCAAACCTATTATGCCCACCTCAATGCGATTAACGTAAGTAGCGGGGATCGGGTGCATAAAGGAGCAAGAATCGGCTCTATGGGCAGTACGGGCAGAAGCACCGGCCCCCATCTGCACTTTGAAGTACGAAGAAACGGCCAACCGACCAATCCCTTGAATTTTGTAAATTATTAACAGCTTCAGCACAAAGATTATTTTTGATAATTCTCGGAATAGCCTAAGGGCTATTCTTTTTTTTAGAAAAAAACCGAAGAGGAGAAAGGTTGTCCCCCCACTTCTTTGGTAGAAATAAATCCGAAGAAGTGGTAGAATGGAAAAGATAAGTTTGAAAAATAAAAAGGTGGTGAAAGCTGATATAAATCAGTGAAAACAATGAATAAATTTGTGATTCAAGGCGGAAAAAAACTAAAAGGGGAAGTGGAAATCAGCGGATTTAAAAATGCTGCGGTGGCGATTTTGCCGGCGAGTATTTTGGCGGAGGAACCTACGGTGATTGAAAACCTTCCGGACATCAGTGATACAAGAACCCTGTTGAGTATATTGGAGAATATGGATGCTGAAAATACCCGAATAACCTCTAATAAGGTGCGTATTGAGCCGAATAAAATGAAGGAATGCAAGGCGGATCATGAAATGGGACGAGGTCTTCGAGCCTCTTACTACTTTCTAGGGGCCGGGCTGGGACGGTTTCATAAAGCGAAGGTGGCTTACCCCGGAGGCTGTCATATCGGCACCCGGCCCATTGATCAACATATTAAGGGATTTGAAGCACTGGGGGCAAAGGTAAAGATCGAACAGGGAATCATCTCTGTCCAGGCCCGGGAGCTCAAAGGGGCAAAAATATACTTAGATGTGGTAAGTGTCGGTGCAACGATCAATATTATGCTTGCAGCGGTGAAAGCGAAGGGTGAAACGATTATCGAAAATGCCGCAAAAGAACCCCATATTGTGGATGTGGCCAACTTTTTAAACGCCCTTGGGGCCAAGGTGAAAGGGGCGGGAACCGATACCATAAAAATTGAGGGAGTGAAGACGCTGGGGGGATGTGAACATGCAATTATTCCGGATCAGATTGAAGCGGGAACCTACATGATCGCTGCAGCGGCCACTCGGGGAGATGTTTTAATTAAAAATGTGATTCCTAAACACTTAGAGTCTGTCACAGCCAAACTCAGAGAAATGAATGTAAGCATTGAGGAAAACGGGGATGAAATCCGGGTGAAAACGTCCAGGAGAACAAAATGTGCGGATGTTAAAACCCTGGTTTATCCCGGATTTCCCACGGATCTTCAACAGCCGATGTCCAGCTTGCTGGCCATATCCGAAGGCACGGGATCCATTACAGAAAACATCTTTGAAGGACGATTTAAGCATGTAGAACAGTTAAAACGCATGGGAGCCGTGATCCGGGTGGAAGGGAAAGTCGCCATTATTGAAGGGGTGAAAAAATTATCTCCCACCACGGTGATCGCCTCGGACCTCCGGGCGGGCGCCGCCTTGGTGATTGCCGCCCTCAGCACCAAGGGGCAATCGGAAATTCGAGAGGTGCAGCACATTTTACGGGGGTATGACGGGATTGAGGAAAAGCTACAAAGTCTCGGGGGAAAAATAGAGCTGGTAAAGGAACAAGAAGTGGAGAAAGAAGTGTAGCCCCAGGAGAAAAATCGAGGAGGAAAAAGACTTGATACGATTTTGTTCATTAGTCAGCGGCAGTGCCGGCAACAGTTACGCCTTTTCCGATGGAGAACAGCGATTCTTAGTGGATGCGGGTCTAAGCGGTAAACAGATTGAAAACCGTTTGGCGGAAATTGACATAGATCCCGAAAGCCTGTCGGGGATTTTGATCTCCCATGAACACATTGATCATATTAAAGGGGCGGGAATCCTTTCAAGACGGTATGATCTTCCGGTATATGCCAATCAGGGAACCTGGCAGGCCATGGAGGATAAAATCGGAAAGATTGCGGAAAAAAACCGAAGAACTTTTCAAACCAATGAAATTTTTTCCATGGGAAAATTAACAATCAAACCCTATAAAACCTCTCATGATGCGGCGGAATCCGTGGGATTCACGGTGTCCGGAGGGAGAGAAAAGGTCAGTATCGCCACGGACATCGGCTGTATGACACCGGAGATCCTTGAAGAAATCAAGGGTTCGGACCTTGTGGTCTTAGAGGCAAATCATGATGTGGAAGTGCTAAAATCCGGAAGGTATCCCTATTCTTTAAAACGGAGGATTCTTTCGGACCAGGGACATCTTTCCAATGAAGCGGCGGGGGACTGTATCTGTTATTTAGCGGAAAACAAGGTGGAGAACTTTGTACTGGCCCACCTCAGTGAAGAAAACAATTTCCCGGAACTGGCCTTATCCACTATCCAGGGAATGCTTTCGGAACGTCAACGGACAAAGCATTTAAAAATAAATGTGGATATCGCTTTTAGGAACCGCATCGGACGGGTATATGAGTTTAATAAAAGCTAACACTAGGAGACCGGCTTCCCCTTGGAAGCGGGGGAACTTTCTTGAGAGCAGGAGGGAAAAGCATGGATCAAGAGCGGGAAAATAAAAAGAAAACATACCAAGAGAAAAACCAGGGGAGTGGAACCTATTATTACTATCAGACCCCCTCTTCCACGGAGGATTTCTTAGAGGATCATCCGGAAGGAGAAAAGATCACCGGGAAAAACCAAGGAGAAGAGCCAAGGGATCAAACCGATACCTTAAAGAACAAACCGACTAAAACCTCCAAGGGCAAGGTGGGCTTTCTAGGGGTTCTGTTAGGAGTTATCCTGGGAGGAGCCCTAGTCTTTGGCGGAGGAGTCTATCTCCTGCCGGATTTTATTGACCGGGCCATGCCGGACATGAGAGAAGAAAGTCCCTCTATTTCTGTGGAGGAAGGTCTGGACTTAAATATTTATTCCGCCGTGGCGGAACAGGCCATGCCTTCGGTGGTAGGAATCACTACCGTAACCTTGGAACGGGACCTGTTTTTTGGAGATCTACGGGAACGACCGGGACTGGGTACCGGAGTCATCGTCGATGAACGGGGATATATTCTCACAAACTCCCATGTGATCGGAGACGGAGAGGTAACGGAGCTGATGGTCCTCCTTCATGA
Organism: Isachenkonia alkalipeptolytica; assembly: GCF_009910325.1. NCBI lineage: Bacteria > Bacillati > Bacillota > Clostridia > Eubacteriales > Clostridiaceae > Isachenkonia > Isachenkonia alkalipeptolytica. Next base: position 183,356 of record NZ_SUMG01000005.1, on the reverse strand, counting down.
TGGCGAGGAACTGCCGGCGGAGGTGCTATGGAACGAAGCATCCCTGGACCTGGCCATTATCAAAGTGGATGAAGAAAACTTACCCACGGCAAATTTAGGGGACAGTGATGACCTTCTGGTGGGAGAGATTACCATTGCTATTGGCAACCCCATGGGTCTGGATTTTGAGCGGACCTTAACCCAAGGGGTGGTCAGCGGACTGAATCGATCGATTCCAACTACCGGAGGCAGCGCCGAGGGGATCGATAACTTTATACAGACCGATGCATCGATTAATCCTGGAAACAGCGGGGGTCCTCTACTGAACACCGATGCGGAAGTGATCGGCATCAATACCGCAAAATTACAGAACGGGGAGGGTCTAGGCTTTGCGATTCCCATTAACACCGCCAAACCCATCATCGAACAATTTGCGGAAACCGGAGAATTTCAGCCGGTGTACCTGGGGGTTCAGGGACTGAACGCCGAGGTCTATCAGCGAAGCTGGGGAGAAGAACTGCCGGTGGACCATGGATTTTATGTAGCGGAAGTCAACCTCGGGTCCGTAGCAGAAGAATACGACATCGAGTCCGGAGATGTGATCGTGGGAGTGAATGGTCAGGAAGTACGGAATCGAGGCACCTTGATTCGGGAGCTTTACAAACTCACGCCGGGAGACCGGGCCATTATCACCATTGTTCGAGGGGAAGAGGAAATCGATATCGAAGTGGTATTTTAAGGAAAAAAGGAAAATGCAAGGAGTCAGAAAATGAAAATCGACATTATTGCCGTAGGAAAACTGAAAGAAAAATACTTGAAAATCGGGATGGAAGAGTACCTGAAAAGACTGCAGAGCTATGCCAAGGTCAAAGTTTGGGAAGTGCCCGATGAAAAAACCCTAGAGGGAGGAAGTCTCCGGGAAGTGTCAATCATTCAAGAAAAGGAAGCTGAGAGGATTGTAAAAAAAATTCCCGAAGGTGCTCAGGTGATCGCCTTGGATATTCAAGGGAAAATGCTGACTTCTGAAGAACTGTCGGAGACCTTTCAAGAGTACGGCCTTCGCGGGAAAAGCCATTGGATTTTTATTATCGGCGGTTCCCTGGGGCTTTCAAAAGAGATTTTACAGCGAGCGGATCTTCGTCTTTCTTTTTCTAAAATGACCTTTCCCCATCAACTGATGCGTCTCATTTTACTGGAGCAAATCTATCGGGGCTTTAAAATTTTAAAAAGAGAACCCTACCATAAATAATCAAAGGTTGTGAAAATCGCCTCTGAACCTAATAATACCGGGATTCAGAGGTTTTTTTACGGATTGTTTAACAAATATCCGTTGAACGTTGAACGTAAAAGGATACCTGTTTTTTAATAAGAATATGGTATAATATTGTTGATCTTAATATGATTGTCAATGATTTAATAATGTAGAAAGGGGCATTCATCGTGATAGAAATTAATAAAGTAAGTATGCTGTATCCCGGAACCGAGGATCCGGCCTTAGAAGAACTATCCTTAGAACTAACCTCCGGAGAGTTTCTTTTTTTAGTGGGTCCCAGCGGTGCCGGTAAGAGTACGATCATTAAACTGCTTTTTCGGGAGACGCTTCCAACATCAGGACAGATTAGTTTTGAGCGCAAGGATATCGCTGCCTATAAAAAAAAGGATATTCTGGAACATCGTCGAAAAATCGGGATGGTTTTTCAGGATTATAAACTGATCAAACAAAAAACTGTATTTGAAAATGTGGCCTTTGCCTTGGAGGTTCTGGGGTATTCTCCAAAGGAAATCGAAGAAAAAGTTCCGGAAGCCTTAGTAAAAGTAGGCCTTAGTCACAAGCAAAAAGCCTTTCCCAAAGAGCTTTCGGGAGGAGAGCAACAACGGGTGGGCATCGCTCGAGCCATTGTTAAAAATCCGGATTTGATTCTGGCCGATGAGCCAACGGGAAACTTGGACCGGGACAATGCCCTGCAGTTAATGGAGTTGTTCGAAAAAATCAACTTGGAAGGGACCACCATCGTCATCGCCACCCATGCCTGGGATCTGGTGGATCGTATGCAAAAACGGGTGGTAGCCTTATCCGGGGGAAAACTAAAACGGGATGAGAAAGGAGGGTATGACCATGAATAGATATGCCTTTGGATATTGTATCAGACAAAGTTTTCGATCGCTGTCAAGAAATGCCTGGCTCGCCCTTCTTACTTCCGGGCTGATTGCCATATCCCTGATTATCTTAGGGGGATTTTTACTGGTAACCACAAATGTGAATCAGTTTATACATACCTTGGAATCCAATGTGGAAATCAGCGTGTTCCTGGAAGAAGGGGTAAGTGCTTCAGAGGTGGAAGCCCAGATTGCCGGTTTAGAAGGGGTAACGGAACAGACCTTCGTTTCCAAGGAAGAGGGACTGGAGAACTTTTCAAGAACCATGGGGGACCCGACCCTGTTACGGGATTTGGAAGGGGAAGACAATCCCCTGCCGGACTTGATCCGGGTTCAGGTTTCCGAGCCGGAGCAGGTAGCGGTTGTAGCCCAGACCGTGGGGGCTTATCCGGAAGTAGAGTTGGTGGATTATGGGGAGGAACTGGTAACCCGCTTAATGCAGATTACCAGTCGACTAAACGCCTTATTTTTAACCTTAGGGGTACTGATTGCCCTGGGCGCCGTATTTTTGATTGTTAACATCATTCGACTCTCCGCCGTGGCACGTCAGGAAGAAGTGGTGGTTATGAAATATATGGGAGCCAGTAACGGCTATATACGATTTCCTTTTTTAATGGAGGGAATGGTGATGGGTTGGACGGGAACCGTGGTTGCGATCCTAGCCTTAGGGATGATTTATACCCAATTGGCCTCGGCCTTCGGACAGGATTCCTTGATCCTGTTATTTCAACCGGTTACCGATATGGAGCGACTGCTGCCGATCTTTTTAGGATTAATGATTATGGGAACTTTGATGGCAGGCTTCGGAAGCTTTGTATCCATTCGAAAGTATCTTAAGGTGTAGTGTAAAGGAGGTGTTGAAAAATGTATCGTAAAATTACTATTATGGCTCTTATACTATTGCTTTTTATAGGGATGGCAAGCGGACATAAGTCGGAGGTTTACGGGAGTCCGGATAATCCCTTGGAAGAAGTGGAGGAAATTGAAGATGATATCGCTGAATACGAAGAAACCATCCGACTGCTGAACGAGGATATTGAAGGACGGTTGGAGCGTTTGGATGAACTGGATCGAGAACTTGCCAAAATCGAGCAGGAGCTTGAAGACACGGAAGCTGCCCTGATGGATTCTCAAAAGAGACTGGAGGAAACCACAAAGCAATTCGGGGGTCGGGTAAGAAGCTCCTATATGAAAGGGGGGACCTCCTATCTAGAGACCCTGCTGGCAGCGGATAATTTTGGGGACCTGATCATTCGACTGGCCTATATGCAAAGAATTGCTGATCGGGATGCGGAACTGATCAGTTCCGTCAGGGAAGAGCAGCAAAGAACGGAAGAACAACGGTTGGCCATGGAAGAACAACGGGATAATATTGAAGATCGAAAATTCCAAATGCAGGCGGAGCGAATAAACCTGGAGGATCAGCGCGAGACACTAACACTCCTGTTAGAAGCTTCACGGGAAGAGCTGGAAGAGGCCTTAACACGGGTTCCTCAATCGGAGGGAAAGCCGATCTACGGTATCGCCCTGGACAATCATCCCAATGCAAGACCGCAACATGGTTTATCCCAGGCAAACATTGTGTATGAGTATGAAGTGGAGGGGCGGGCAACCCGTTACTTGGCCCTTTTTCATGAGCTTCCTTCCAAGGTGGGTCCGATTCGAAGCGCAAGGGAACACAGTATCATGCTTGCTTGGGAAAATAATATAAACTTTATTACCGCCAGCGGAAGCAGGGATAACCTGGAACGGATCCGAGACTGGGGAGTGAGCTACACCAATGCCTTGTCCCACGGTGATTTTTATCGGGACAGTGCCCGGCGGGCCCCTCATAACCTCTACGTTAACTTATCCACCCTGGGACAGGGAAGTTCTTCTCCCGGCTCGGTGCTTCGTCCGGGACATATCAGCCGCCAGGGAAGTTCAGGGAATTCCTTTTCAATAGAATACAGCAACAACTATCGAATTTCCTATCAATACGATGAGAATCAGGAAGCCTATAGAAGGCTGATCAACGGCAGTCGCCACCAGGACGCTACGGGAGCCGCTATTTGGGCGCGAAACGTTATTGTTCAGTATACCAATCACCCCAGGGACAGCCGGGGACGAACGACTCCCGAGGTGCTGGGAGAAGGCCCCATTGATTATTATGTCAGCGGACAACGCTTCCGGGGAACCTGGAAAAAAACCAGTCCCAACGGGGCTACCCGATTTTATTATGAGGACGGCCAGGAGATCGAACGGATATACGGATCCACTTGGATTCAAATTGCCCGGCCGTAAATTATCTTTACAAAAAATCCGCCCCTTCCTTAGAGGTATAAGGAAGGGGCGGATTTTTTATGATCACTAGAAAAGTGAAAAATCTTCCGGTGTGAAGGCTAAAGGGTCATAAACCGAATCACAAATAAGATCGCTAAAATCACCATCACAGGATTGATCTCCTGAAATCTTCTAGTGGCTACTTTTAAAATCACATAGGAGATGATCCCGCCGGCAATCCCTTCGGCAATGCTGCTGGTAAAGGGCATCAGGGCAATGGTGAAAAAGGCGGGGGCCCCTTCGGTAATATCAGAAAAGTCCAGCTTGGTTAAGCTGTTCATCATAAGGATACCGATAACAATTAAGGCGGGAGCCGTGGCGGCGCCGGGAATGATGCCCACAATCCCTGAGAAAAACAGGGCAACCACAAAGAGAATTCCCGTAGTCAGGGCGGTAAGTCCGGTCTTTCCCCCGGAGGCGATCCCTGCAGAACACTCTAAATAGGTAGAGGTGGTGGTGGTGCCGATAAAAGAGCTGATGGTGGTGGAAACGGAATCACAAAGGAGGGCTTTTTTCATGTTTCGCACTTCCCCATTTTCATTGTAAAGCTTTCCTCGATCGGCTACCGCAAGAATGGTTCCGATATTATCAAATAAATCCACCAGGGAAATGGTTAAGATCACCATGATAATATTTAATAGGGCAAATCCGATGCCATCATTACCCAGTAGTCCCATGAAATCCTGTTGGAAGAAGGTACCGCCGATGGAAGGCGGCATGGATAAAAAGCCGATCCCCGACAGATCGGTTACCCCAAGGGGAATCCCGATGACCGTAGTGAAGGCGATGGATAGTATCAACGCTGCTTTGAACCCCTTTGCCATCAGCAAAAGAGTGGTAAAAAGTCCGATAATGCTGAGGAGGACACTGGGGTTTCCAAGATTTCCAAAATACATGCCGCCCTCTTCTGCGACGACGATGCCTGCATTTTGAAAGCCGATTAAAGCAATAAACAGACCGATTCCCCCGGTAATGGCAATTTTAATGGTTTGGGGCAGGCTGTTCATAATTTTCGCCCGGGCGGGGGTAATGGAGATGATGAAAAACACCATTCCCGAAACCGTAACCGCCGCAAGGCCCTGTTGCCAGGTATATCCCATGGGACCTACCACCGTATAGGCAAAAAAGATGGTAAGGCCCAAACCGGGAGAAGTGGCCAAGGGCAGTTTGGAAACAAAGGCATGGGCAAAGGTTCCGATGATGGCAATAAGGCAAACGGAAGTATACAGCCCTTCCGGGGGCATTCCCGCATCGGCTAAAAAGCCGGGGATCACCACAAGAACATAGGCCATGGTTAAGAAGGTTGTAATGCCTGCGGTAATTTCGGTTTTAATATCGGTGCCAAAATGGGAAAGCTGGTAAAAGCTTTCGAAAAAATTCCGAAGCCTGTTGCGTTTTTCCTTGTTACGAATTTTTGGTTGATCATAGGTTCGCTCTGTCAATGTAATACCTCCTAAGGATATGAGATTATGAAAAAATGTATAAAAATCTATATAAAAAATACACGTGAAGAATCTTGTGTATTTTCAATAAAATTAATGAAAAAAAAACGGTGAAATACAAGGCGAAATTGTGCCGCTGTTCACAAAACCCAGGGTAAAAGGGGATTTTGCGAAAGGAGTGTAACAATAAATTAACAATCCGTCAAGCCTGAATTTAAAAAGTTACAGGTTGAATGGCGAGGGAAATTTGCACAAAAAAAGGTACCGCTTTTAGGAAGTCAGCGGTACCCCATGTTCCAAAGGAGATATTTAGGGGAAGCTCCCGGATTATCCATCCTCGGCTATTCTTCCGTGGACAATTAACCGGTAATCTGCGGTATATCGTGGATGACAGGTAATTAAGGTAACAATACGATCGGTCTGGTTTCGGTTGAGGACGGATAAATCCGTGGGATCCACGATTTTGGTATCGTAAACCGTATACACAAAGGTCCCGTCTTGGGTTTGAACAATAATTTCATCCCCTACATCCAGTTCATTTAAACGATAGAAGAATCGACCGTCCCGGTTGGCTCGATGTCCGGCAATGGCGGTGTTTCCGATTTCACCGGGGGCGGCGGTTCCAATCATTTGACCGGCTCCCCGATCCAAGGTTTGGGCATCGCTTCCAAAGAGTAAGGGAAGGTTTACATCAATCGAAGGGATTTCTATTTTCCCGATGACGGCGCCTCGTTCAACATAACTTACCTCACTGTCAGAAGGCCCGTCGTCAAGAGGCGCGGTTCTTTCCTGGGAAGAAGACTCCGCCGGCTCCTCCTGGGAGGGCGGATTATCTTGGTCTTCAGCTTCCTCCTCTTCGAAGGCCTGATTCATTTGAGTAAAGCTGTAGGCCGCGGTTTGGGAGAGGTCTTCTTCAACAGCCAGGTTCTCTCCACCGAGCAAGGCTTCCGCTTCATCAAGCATGCGATTCTCCCAATAGGAGCTGTAAAGGTTGCTGGCAAAGGGATAGACCGCCACAAGCACACCGAGAAGTATGATTAAATAGGGAATTTTTTTCTTCATTTTTTTCACGCTCCTCGTTTCTGTAAGGACTTTATTCTTGGTCCTTAAGCTAAGCAAGATTATTTTATGAGAGACAATACTAGCAATAAAAGGGTAATAAAAAAGACTACCATAATAGTTATGGTAGTCGGACAGCCCTAGTGTTTTGTAACACCGTAGACTCGAGACTTTGCGTCCCCGGCTTTCACCGGGTTTGCCTTTGTCATACTGATAAAAGCATTCAGTTGAAATTGATTGTTATTTGTTTTATACCTCGAATCCTGTACTTTAAACACAAAATACAGAATATGTTACTGAAATACTCTCAAACAGTTATATTTCCAAGAGCCCTGGTTATACTCCCGAGAGCCTTAATGAAGGAAGGGATCCCAAACAAAAAAACTGCCGTAAAATAAATTACGGCAGTTGGACCGTCATGGTGTAAGGGTATACACGGTAGACGCCGAACTTTGCGCCTTTTTCTTTCGAAAAAGTGGCCTTTGTACGATTTATTTTGAGGAATAACTAGAAATTTCCCATAAAGGTATTTGTTTAATTTATACCCCATGAAGACTCCCCCCACTTAATTTTTTGGAAATTTGAAGTGGGGATTTCCGGAGGATCGAAGCTTCAGTTTTCAACGAAAAGTGGTTACAAGTATATTTTACCCAGCAAACAGGTGTTTAAACAAAATAAAACTGCCTATGCACCTCCTAGCTAAACGCTGTGATGTTTTGAGGAGGGAGTTCTTTTGGCTAGCAGGATAGAGGCTATACGTCTGGAAGTAGGTCTGGAAGTAGGTCTGGAAGTAGGTTTGGAAGCAAGGGGTTTGGTAGGAGGTTCGGGGGAGTCACCGGGAGTGTCATGATAGTAAGATTTTACCGGGACTTTTATTCCCCCGGTTGTTGTGAATTTTCATTTAATACACTATACTAAAAAGAAAGGAATGAAAGGATGATCCCGATGAAAATCAAACCCTTTGGCGTTGAGGAATGGATGAATCAATACGAAAATGATGCGCTATACAATTTAGGGGAAACCTGTGTAAAATCCCTGACGGTAAAAGAATTGTTAAATTTCCAAGGGCGGGGAAAGGAAGCCCTCGAGGAGATTTATGACATGCAGCTGACCTACGGAGCCATCCCCGGCACGGATAAACTGCGAGAAGGGGTGGCCGGTCTCTATGAGTCGGGAAACATCGCCAATGTGGTGATTGCCCATGGGGGAATCGGCGCCAATCACCTGGTCTTTTCCGCCTTGGTGGAACCGGGGGATGAAGTGATTTCCGTTATGCCCACCTATCAGCAGCACTATTCCATTCCCGAATCCCTGGGGGCAACGGTGAAAATTCTACCCTTAACCCTGGAAAATGGATTTTTGCCGGATATAGGGGCACTGAAAAAAATGGCGAACGAAAACACGAAACTGATTGCCATCAATAACCCCAATAATCCCACGGGATCGTTAATGGATAAAGCATCTTTAGAAGAAATTGTAGAAATCGCGAAAGCCCACGATAGCTATATTCTCTCTGATGAAGTGTACCGGGGTTTGAATCATCAAGGGGCAGCCTTCGGGCCGTCGATTTTTGATTTATATGAAAAGGGGATCTCCACGGGAAGCATGTCCAAGGTTTTTTCCCTAGCGGGGCTTCGCATCGGTTGGATTATGGCAGGGAAGGAAACGGTTCGGGAAATTAACATCCACCGGGATTACAACACCATCTCCTGCGGGAAAATTGATGATTACTTAGCGGGGATTGCCCTGGAGGTAAAGGATAAAATTTTAAAGAGGAATCGAAGCCTGATCCTGGAAAATGCCAAAATTCTGGAGGAATGGGTGAAACGGGAACCGCGCATTACCTATCAAAAGCCCGCCGCCGGAACCACCGCTTTAATTCAATACGACTATAAGATCAAGTCAAGGGATCTAGCCTCAAGCCTCCTTCGAGAGACCGGTGCCTTTGTGGTCCCTGGGGAGGCCCTGGAGCAGGAGGGCTATTTAAGGATCGGATATGCTAATGATTCCAAAACAGTGAAAGAGGGCCTGGATAAAATTTCCGGGTACTTTAGAATCTTAGAAAAAGAAGGGAAATAATCGAATGGAAATGGAATACACAAAGGCTGAGAAGGTTTACCCCAGGTATCATAGGGGGGAAGAGAAGTTTCATAAACGATGGGAGAAACTCCATCAACGGCAAAAAAAACTGAGCAACCTTCGGGTGGCCATGGTGCTGATATTTTTGAGCACCGGTTTTATGCTTGCTTTTCAGCGGGAGAATCTTTTGTTATGGACAGGGTTTATCTTCTCTTTTATTGGCTTTGTGGCCTTTGTCCTCAGCCATGAAACCTTAAAGGAAGGGGAGCAGTATTTAAAAGGATATCAGGACCTCTATAAAAAGCAGCGAATGAGAAAAGAAGGTCGTTGGCGGGAGTTTGAACAGCGGGGAACGGAGTTTATCGACCGGGACCACAGCTTTTCCTACGACCTGGATATTTTTGGGCAGAACTCCATCTTTCAATGGATTGATGATACCACTTCCGCTCTTGGGAAACAAAAGCTCTATCAACTGTTAATCAGCCCCTTGGAAAAAGAAGAGGCCATTATCCGGCGACAAAATCTGTTAGAGGAACTGGGGAAAAAAGAGCTTTGGGTTCGAAGGTTTCTGGTGGAAGGAAGGGTCGGCCGGAAAAAGCAGAAAGACTTCCGGGAAGTGATCCAGTGGGGAAGCACGCTGAACCCGACTTTTTCAAAGCCCGCGGTGATTTTCGCCGTGAAGGCTCTTCCCTGGGTTACATTACTGACAGGACTTGCAGGTATTTTCACCGAGCTTCCCCTAGGGCCCTTCGTATTGCTGCTGGCACTCCACGGTGTACTTTTTGCCCTGGGATTTTTAAAGCGAGGAAGAGTGCTGGGCATGGTTAAGGATTATCAGCTGGAACTGAACCAGTACATCCGGCAGTTGAAAGTGTTTGAGAAACACCGGTTTAACAGTGAAGCCCTACAAGCCCTGCAGCAGTCTTTAAAAGCCGAAGGGGGAAAATCGGGAACGGAACAATTAAAAGCATTGGAAAAACTGGCCAATCGTACGTTAAACAAGCAGAACATGCTGTTTATTCCCATTAACATACTCACCCTTTGGGATTACCGTTGTTTGGTAGATTTGGAACAGTGGAAGAGGGAGTCGGGAAAGGCCCTGGAGCAATGGATCGATACCCTGGGGGAAGTGGAGGCCCTGGTGAGCCTGTCGAATATTCACCGGGATCACCGGGACTGGGCCCTGCCCAAGGTGGCACAGGAACCCTCGGTCTATCATGGGAAAGCCCTGGCCCATCCCCTCATTAGCGGGGGAGCGGTGAGTAATGATATTGTCTTAAACCCTGATAATCCCATTCTATTGATTACAGGATCGAATATGTCTGGGAAAAGTACTTATCTGAGAACCGCCGGGATCAATCTTCTTTTTATGAACATCGGAACCAAGGTCTGTGCCCGGGAAATGGAAGCATCCCTGATGAAGATTCATACCTGTATGCGAATCAGCGATAACATTGAAAAAAACATTTCCTCCTTCTACGGAGAAATCCTTCGAATCAAAGAGATTGTGGAGGAGACGAAAAAAGGAAAACCGGTATTTTTCCTGTTGGATGAAATATTTAAAGGAACCAATTCCATGGACCGCCATCTCGGGGCGAAGATACTGATTCAGCAGCTTTATGAAACCGGAGGGGTGGGTCTGGTATCCACCCATGACTTGGAGCTTACGGAACTGGAGGAAAATCCGAAGGTGGGGGTGAAAAATTATCATTTTCAAGAAACCTATAAAGACGGGGAAATTCAATTTGACTACAAGCTTCGACCGGGAGCCTCCAGAACGACCAACGCCCTGTATCTAATGGAAATGGCGGGGGTAGAGGTTACAAACCGAGGGGACCCTGTTAAAAATTCAAAGGAAAATCCGAAATGAGTAGTTTTAAAGAATAAAGGAGGCTAACTATGCTATCGGAAAAACAGCAAAAAATTATCGAGTCCATCTTTTACCGTCTGGTGGCGATTCGAAGTGATACCAATTCAATCTATGAACCGATTATTGAGGATGTAATTCTTAACTGGTTCCGGGAAAGGGAATATTTTCAGGAGAACCCGGAATATTTTGGTACGGAACCCCTGGAAGATGATGCTTTTCGAAGGGAAGTGGTGTGGGCCTTAGTAAGGGGAGAAGGAAAAGAGACGGTGGTACTGATTCATCATCACGATGCGGTGGGAATCGAGGAATATGGCAGTCTGGAGGATATGGCCTTTCGTCCGGAAGAGCTGAAGGAAGCCTTGAAGAGTCGAGTGAAAAAGAAAGCGGTACTTCGGGATCTTCAGGATGAGAACTGGATTTTTGGTCGGGGCACGGCGGATATGAAAAGCGGTGCCGCCCTTCAAATGGGCGTGGTGGATCATTTCACTAAACGAAAAGATTTTAAAGGCAACCTCCTGATTTTATCCGTTCCCGATGAAGAAACCATTTCTAAGGGCATGCTTCAGGGGGTGGAGCTCCTTCATAAACTCCATCAGAAATACGGGCTGAACTATAAACTGGCCATCAACTCGGAACCCTACTTTAACAATGTGCGGGACAAAGCCCTATACTACGAAGGCAGTGTGGGAAAGGTGATGCCCATTATTTACGCTAAAGGGGTGACCAGTCACATCAGCAATCCCTATAACGGCATCAGTCCCTCGATGATCATGGCCAACATTCAGCGGCGAACGGAACTAAACCCGGGACTATGCGATGTTCATGAAAATGATGCCACGCCGCCACCGATGTGGGTTCATTTGAAGGATCAAAAAAAGGTGTACGACGCCTCTATTCCCGAAGCAGCGGTGGGCTTTTTCAACTGGCTGACCTTTGTAAAGGAACCCCATGAGATCCTGGAATCCCTTAAAGAGTTTGCTCAGGAAGCGGTAACGGAAACCCTGGTATTTGTGGATGGGTCCTATCAGGCTTTTTGTGAAATGAATCACCAGGACTACGAGCCCATTGATTACTCCCCTATAATTTTAGACTTTGAAGAGGCCTATGAGTGGGCAAAGGAAGACGGGGGAGAACGGTTTGTAACAGAATATGAGGAGACCCTGTTTTTATTAAAACAGGATTTTAAAGATAATAAGGTAACCCTGCCGGAATTGTCGGTTAAGCTTATTGCCTTAGCCGGCGAGCACATTAACATCGAGGAACCCGTGGTGATCATTGGGCTTTCAGGACCCTATTATCCCCATATCAACAATCATAATATCATCGGAGATGATTTGAAACTGGATGAGCGTTTAAATCGAATTACGAAGCAATACTACAACTTTGCCTTTCAAAAAAACGAATACTTCATGGGGATGAGTGATTTAAGCTACTGTGGATTCACAGGAAAGCCCGAGGATATTGCTGTCATCAAACGAAACAGTCCCGGCTGGGATGAGGTGTATAGTATCCCCTTTAAAGAAATGCAAAAGCTGAATATGAAAGTGGTAAACATCGGTCCCTGGGGTAAAGACCTGCATCAACGGTCGGAAAGGGTGTACGCCCCTGACGTTTTTGAAAGGATCCCGACGATTATTAAAGATTTAATTGAAGAGGTTCTAACAGGGGAAGAGCAAAGTGAAGAGGTAGGCTGAAAAATTTATAGATCATTATAAAAGGCCTTTATTCTAAGGAGTTTTTAATTCTGCTAACGGTTTCTTTTTTGCAAAAGGCATTTGTAATAGTTCTTAAAATCAGTAAAACAGCGAATTGCTGAAGTTGTGAAAAGCCAGGGGCCTATCCTTGGAATAAATGAAAGGGTTGTAAGAAGAACAAAATCCCTGGAAAAAATAAATTAAATTCAAAAAGCCCTTTCTTTTTATTTTTACCTGTGGTATGATGTAATAGTTAAAGCAGATAGAGGAAAAACGGTTTTAGAAGCCTTACTCTAAATGAAATACTTCAGTTTTAGGATTTAAAAACGTTTTCTGCATGATGCTTTAGAATTTAATTTAGAGGAGGTCATTAATTTGACAGGAAAAGTAAAATGGTTTAACTCAGAAAAAGGATTTGGATTTATCGAAAGAGAAGAAGGAGACGATGTATTTGTACACTTCTCAGCGATCCAATCTGAAGGATTCAAGACTTTAGAAGAAGGTCAAGACGTTGAATTCGAAATTGTTGAAGGCGACAGAGGTCCACAAGCAGCGAACGTAACTAAGCTGTAATTCAGGATCTGAAGAATCGTTTGTAATCACTAGATATTTTATTCTATTAAAATAATTATTTACAAATGACAGACCTTAAAGGCCAATTCCTTTAATATTAAAGGAATTGCCTTTTTTTATGGCGTAAAAACACTACGGGAAACCGTCGCCAAGGATTGAAGAAAGACGGAACTTATATCAATAGGAGTCGGGGTGGCAAGTGCATCTCTGACAGATAAAACGGCGTCAGCCGATAGATAATCTCTTTTAGTTAGCGATTTTCCCTATTGATTAGAGGTATAGAAAAAATAGAGGCTAGAAAAGATCTCTTAAGTGCCGTCTAGGAAAAGTGGAAAATCAAAAAACAAAGGAGAATGATTAAGTGAGTAATTTTAAAGAATTTATGGTAGACGAGAAAATTTTACATGCATTAGACAAAATGGGGATTGTAGAGCCTACGGACATACAAAGCCAGGTAATACCCCATGCAAAACTGGATCGAGATATTATTGGACAGGCCCAAACCGGAACGGGAAAAACCGCAGCCTTTGGTATTCCCACCATTGAAAAAATGCTGCCGGACAGAAAACACCCCCAGGCTATGGTTTTGGCTCCCACAAGGGAACTGGCCATACAAGTGGCAACGGAAATCAACCGACTCAGTCAATTTAAAAAGGTGAACGCCCTGGCAATTTATGGGGGAGAGCCCATTGACCGACAAATCAAAGCCCTGAAGAGAAATCCGGAAATCATTGTGGCTACCCCGGGAAGATTTATGGATCATATGCGTCGAAAGACCATCCGTCTCGAGGAGATGTCCGTAGTCATTCTGGATGAAGGGGACGAAATGCTGAACATGGGCTTTATTGAAGACATTGAAACCATCTTTAAAGAGCTTCCTACGGAGCGACAAACCATGTTGTTTTCAGCGACCATGCCAAATCGATTGAAAAAAATCGGAGAGCGATTTATGAATAACCCCCAGTCCATCGCCGTGAAATCCCAGGGGATGACTGTGGATACCATAGAGCAACGATACGTAAAGGTAAAAGAAGCGGAGAAGTTAAATGCGCTTTGCACCTTACTGACTAAGCATCAGCCGGAGTCCGCCATTATTTTCGGCCGGACCAAAAGACGAGTGGATGAACTGACGGAAGCCCTTCGAAGCAACGGCTTTAAAGCAGAAGGTCTTCATGGAGATATGCGTCAGGAAAAAAGAAGCAAAGTGCTTCAGCGATTCCGACAAAACAAAATTGAGCTCTTGATTGCAACGGATGTTGCAGCGCGAGGCCTGGATGTTACCGGAGTAACCCATGTATTCAACTTTGACTTACCCCAGGATACCGAAAGTTACGTCCACCGGGTAGGAAGAACGGGAAGAGCGGGAAAAACGGGAATCGCCTTTACCTTTGTAACCCCTAAGGAAATGGAACTCTTAGCCCGGATCGAGGAGAAGACCAAAAAGGAAGTGGTAAAAGAATCGATGCCGAGTTTTGATCAGTTAACGAAAAAAGGCTTTGAAGTTACGGCAGAAAAAATCGTGGATCAAATCGAAGATACGGATTTATTGGAGGCAAGAAAAGTAGCCAAAGAGCTATTAGAACGCTACGATGCGGAAACGGTTCTAGCCATGGCTCTGAAATTGTCGACGAAAGCGCCGAAGGAAGTGGAAAATGTATTGACCGCTGAATCCCCTATGCGCTCTAAAAAGCCTCAGAATCGGAATAACTCGAAAAAAGGTCGACCGAGCCACCGCGGCGGACGACGAAGCAGCCGGAAGAACTATGGAAAAGGCAGCAATTAAAATAAAACGTGAAACCTTAAAAAAAAGTCTACCAATCCCGGTAGATTTTTTTTATTTGGGTAAGTATAATAGATAAAACGGTTTCTAACATTGACAAGTTTGTTATAATAGAGTTAAGAAGCTGGAAGGTGTTAATAAATTAAAACCGATAACAAATAAAATCAGTTATACTGATATTACTATTTTAATAAATATGGAGATGATCAACTTGAAAAAATGTTCAGTATGTAAAAAAAATGTAGCAGTGATTTTTGCCGCGGATATGAAGGAAAAGGATTCGGGCATGAAGGGACTTTGTGTTCCCTGTGCGAAAAAAATGGGTCTGCCCATCGTAGATCAAATTATGGAGCAAACCGGAATGAGTGAAGAGGAAGTGGAAGGCTTAATCGAACAGATGAACCATATGTTTGATAATATAGAGGACGGTGAGGATGCGGGCAATGAAGAGGGAAACAATCCCTTTATGAAGCTACTAAACGGCGCCAACAAACCGAACTCCGATAAAAAAGACCCTTCCAGGAAAAAGGAAGAAAAAAAACCGGAAAAGGAAAAGCCCTTGAATCAACAAGAGCATCCTCATAATTATTCCGAGGGGGAATCGAAAAGCAAAGAGAAGACCATGGGAAATCCCTTTAAAAAGAAAAAGAAATTCCTGGATCTTTACGGAAGCAATCTTACGGATAAAGCCAATGATGGGGAAGTAGACCGTATTATCGGAAGACACCGGGAAATCGACCGAGTGGTACAAATCCTGAATCGAAGAAATAAAAACAATCCCATTTTAATCGGTGAACCGGGAGTGGGAAAAACCGCCATTGCCGAGGGACTTGCGGTGCGAATTGTGGATAAAGAGGTCCCGGCAAAGCTGTTTAATACAGAAATTTATTTATTGGACCTCACCGCCATCGTAGCGGGAACCCAGTTTCGAGGACAGTTTGAAGGAAGAATGAAGTCCATCGTCAAAGAAGCCAATGATCTGGGAAATGTAATATTGGTTATTGATGAGGTCCATAATATCATGGGGGCGGGGGAAGTCCACGGCGGCGTCATGAATGCTGCAAATATTTTAAAACCATCTCTGGCAAAGGGAGAAATCCAAATTATCGGGGCCACCACCTTGGAGGAATACCGAAAACACATCGAAAAGGATGCCGCCTTAGAGCGGAGATTTCAGCCGGTAATGGTGGAGGAACCCAATATTTCCGACAGCATAGAAATCGTCAGCGGCGTAAAGGATTACTATGAAAAATATCACAGTGTGAAGGTTTCCGAGGCTGTGATTGAAGCCGCAGTAAAACTATCGGAACGCTATATTAATGACCGATATCTTCCGGATAAAGCCATCGATGTTCTGGATGAAGCGGGCTCCCGGGCAAATCTGAAAAACAAAGGACTGGTAGAGCTTGCGGCCCTAGAGGAAGAATTGGAGATCCTTCGGGAGAAAAAAGAGTTTGCAGCGGAGCATAATGATTATGAAAAGGCAGCGGAGTACAAAGCCGAGGAATTGATGGTGCTGGATAAAATCGAAAAAATCCGTAAAGAAACGGAAAACATTGAAATCACCGTGGAGGATATTGCCTATGTGATTGAAACCTGGACCAGAATTCCGGTGCAAAAAATCACGGAGGAGGAAGCGAAAAAGCTTCTGGATCTGGAAGAACGTATGCATCGACGGGTTATCGGTCAGGAAAAAGGTATTTCCAGTCTTGCGAAGACCATTCGAAGAAACCGTTCAGGCTTTCGAAAACTTAAAAAACCGGCGTCCTTCATTTTTGTAGGACCTACCGGGGTTGGTAAGACCGAATCCGTAAGGACGCTGGCCCATGAGCTTTTCGGGGATGAAGAAGCCATGATTCGAATCGATATGTCGGAGTATATGGAAAAGCACACCGTATCAAAACTGATTGGTGCCCCTCCGGGATACGTAGGTTACGACCAGGGCGGTCAATTGACGGAAAAAGTCCGACGAAAGCCTTATTCTGTGATTCTCCTTGATGAGATTGAAAAGGCCCATCCCGATGTATTTAACATGTTGTTGCAGATTCTAGAAGACGGACGGCTGACGGATAATCAGGGTCGAACCGTTCATTTCGATAATACGGTGATCGTGATGACCTCCAATGTAGGCACCAATGCCAAGGCCAATACCATCGGATTTAGCCAAAACGGTTATGCAGCCATGGAAAGCCGGGTTAGGGATAAACTGAAAGAAACCTTCCGCCCAGAATTTTTAAATCGTGTGGATGACATTGTGGTTTTCACCGAACTTTCAAAGGCGGAGCTGAAAAAAATCATCGATCTTATGATTTGGGAAGTTCGACGGGAAGCCTTAGAGCAAAATATTGAATTAAGCGTAACCGAGGAAGTAAAAGATTTAATCCTTGAAAAAGGCTATGACCAAAAATATGGAGCCAGACCCCTTCGAAGAACGGTGCAACGTTTGATTGAGGATGAAATTGCAGAGATGTTCTTAAAGGGAATCGTCACGGAAGGCTCAAAAGTGGAAATCTATGTGGAAGAAGGAAAACTGCAGTTTCACGTGGAACAAATCAAGCAGCCGGTTTAAATAGGCCTTGAAAAAGGTGTAAGACCTACAATTCAGTGTGTGAATTTTGTGGATAGAAAAAAGGAAAAGGATCGGAGGCTCTCCGATCCTTTTCCTTTTTTTAAAAACCCGTGTTCTCTAACTCTCATGCATCCTTTGATTCATGATTGAAATTAAAACCCGTATCTAGTCTACTTCTACAATCCATCCTTCGGGGGCTTCATCGTCTCCGAACTGGATATTGTAAAGGGTGTCATACAGTTTTCGAGTGATGGGTCCTACTTCCGTTTCACTGTGGAATACATGGAAGTCATCTTTGTGCTGGATGCCGCCAATCGGGGTGATCACCGCCGCGGTACCGCAGGCGCCGGCTTCCTTAAACTCATCTAAGTTATCAACCAGTACGTCCCGTTCTTCCACTTCCAGGTTTAAGTATTCCTTCGCTACGTGGAGCAAAGAATACTTTGTGATGCTTGGCAGGATAGATGGGGAGTCCGGGGTAATAAATTTGTCGTCATGGGTAATGCCAAAGAAGTTGGCAGCTCCAACCTCTTCAATTTTTGTGTGGGTAGCAGGATCCAGGTAGATGGCATCGGCAAAACCTTTATCCTTGGCTATTTTGTTGGGATATAAGCTTCCTGCGTAATTTCCGCCTACCTTTGCAGCTCCGGTACCATAGGTTGCCGCCCGGTCATAGGGGGAAGTCATAAAGTTTACCGGCTTTAGGCCGCCTTTAAAGTAAGGGCCCACGGGTACGGCAAAGATTGAGAAAATATATTCGGGAGCCGGTCGAACACCGAGATTGTGGCCCACCCCGATAACAAAGGGTCTTAAATATAAGGTAGCACCGCTTCCGTAGGGAGGTACAAAGTGCTCGTTGGCTTTAACCACCTGCTTTACCGCATCGATAAATTTTTCTTCTGGAATTTGAGGCATTAAGATCCGCTCACAGCTTTTGTTGATTCTTTTCGCATTCTGGTCAGGTCGGAAAAGCTGGATTTTCCCGTCTTTTCTCCGATAAGCCTTCATTCCTTCAAAACACTGTTGGCCATAGTGAAGGGCGGTGGAGGCTTCGCTGATGCTCAGGTCATTATCCTCCACTAAGGCACCGTCATCCCACTGGCCGTCCTTCCACTTTGAAAGATAGCGGTAGTCGGTCTTCATATAGCTAAAACCCAGTTTGCTCCATTCAATATCAACTTTTTTGCTCATCTAAATCCCTCCATAAAATATTTTAGGCTTGAGAAAATTCTCCTAATCACTAACAGTATATCATATTTTAAAATTTTTTGAGGGCCTCTCTTAAAAGTTTAACAATTCAAACTTTCAAGCAAAAAAGTTGAAAGCCTAAGCTTACCAGATCCAAGGAAGTATGATAAAATACTGTGTAGATTGTAATAAGGAAAGGAAGGGGAGCCAAGTGATGAAAAGCAAAATAGCAATGATCAATTTGATAATTGTTGGGATCTGTGTGCTTTTGGTTTCCGGAATTTCCCCGGCCTTTGCCGGAGAAAGCGAAGCTTCCTTTAGATACAGGGAATTAGAGGAGGGCACCGTGAAACTTGTAGGTTTTCAGGGGGAACCCCAAGAGACGGTGAAAGTGCCCGCAACCCTTAAGGACAAGAAGGTAACGGTGATCGGCGAGGAAGCTTTTCGAAATTACAGCATACGGTCTGTGGTGCTTCCTCGGGGTCTTTTGGAGATTGAACCCTATGCCTTTGCCAACAACAGTATTGAAGAGATGGTTCTGCCGGACACCATAGAATACATCGGAGAGGGAGCCTTTGGCAACAATCAACTGAAAAGCCTGCACCTTCCCTCTTCCCTAAGAAACATTGAAGTTTGGGCCTTTCGAAAGAATCAAATAGAGGAACTGACCTTTGAAGAAGGGTTGGAAACCATAGGGTCCGGGGCTTTTCGGGGGAATAAAGTGAAAAGCCTGATCCTTCCCCAAGGACTCAAAACAATCGAAAGTTTCGCCTTTGATAATAGTCAGCTGGAAAGCATAACCTTCCCGGAAACCACCCAATCCATTGGTGTGGGAGCCTTTCGGGGAAATAACCTTCAAGAGTTGTTGTTGCCCCAAGGTTTACGGGAGTTAGGGGAACGGGCTTTTATCGATAACCAGTTGAAAGGGGTAACCTTTCAGGGAAGCCTGGACAGAATCCCTTCCCGGGCCTTCCAATCCAATGGGATCGAGGAGGTGGTTTTTCCAAAGGGGCTGAAGGTTCTTGGAGAAGCTTCCTTTCAAGACAATCAATTAAAAGAGGTGCAACTTCCCATGGGGGTTGAAAGGGTGGAGGCCTTTGCTTTTCGCAATAATCAAATCGAAAATCTTGAATTGCCGGGAAGCCTTAGGATTGTGGAGAACTCCGGATTTCGGGATAATCGTTTGACAGAACTTTTCTTGCTTCGGGGCCTGGAAGAAATTCATCGAGGAGCCTTCATGGGAAATCGACTGGAAAAAGTGGAATTCCCTTCGGGACTCCGGGAGATTTCCGTAAACGGTTTCCGAGACAATCAACTACAAACCGTGAACCTTCCCGAGACGCTGGAGGTCCTGGGAAGGTATGCTTTTTATCAAAATCCTGTGGAAGAATTGAGACTTCCGGAAGGCTTACAGGAAAGTACGGACATCGAAGACATTATCGGACCCCAAGCCTTGGAAGATCAACAGGAACAGGGGAATCTCCAGAGTGACGGGGAAGAAGGGTACGCCGGGGAGGCCTTTGGCCTGTTCGATTTATGGCAACGGTATCAACCTATTTTTGCAGGAATTACCTTTTTTATGATTCTTCTGGGGACCCTGATCCTTGGAAAATACCTTTATCAGGAAATGAACCGACACCCCTAGGCTACATTCTGCCTATGTAAGGGGTGTTTTTTATTAATCGCTTAAATTGTGATGGAGCTCACAGAATCATCGGTATGCCTCCTGTACAATAGGAAGTAGTTAATCGATAATATAAAACGTTGAAACAAAAGTTGAAACGGAATAAGAAAGGATGATTTGAAATGAGTTTATTTGTCGGACCGATTCACCACTGGTTATTTAATAAAATTAAAACCTTTGAAAAGATGGAACAGGAGGTGATCCGCTGGGGGGAAGAAAAGGGCCTGGAAGGGGAAGCCCTCGCCCGGGAGATTTATCAAAAATACGGAGAGCCGGTAGGGGAGGCCTCCCTTGAAGAAATTATTGATACGGATAATATCCATGGCTGGCTACAGGAAAAAATTTCCCGGGCGGAAATCCGCCAAAGCGCCTTGATTTCAGAAATCCTGAAAAAGGATTCTGAATATATCATGGAACTGGACAAGGTCTTTCGGGAGGAAGGGGACCGTGTAGGTAAGGAACTGGCTCGAAAATCGGGACAGGCAAAGGATACGGCGCCGGACCTGTTTGAAGGGCTTCACGACTATCTACTGGAAGGGATGCCTTGTGACCGGGTAACGGAGGTAATGAAGCAGGAAGAGGCCGAAGTGCTATGGAAAACCAATCAATGCCTCCACGAAAAATACTGGGAAGCGGTGGCCTCCGACGTTAAGATATTCTATCGTCTACGGGACTCCTGGAGCAAAGGATTTATCGAAGCGGCCAATCCTAAGTTTACCTTTACTCGGGTAGAGCCGATGCTTCAGAAGATTGAACCGGTGGAAGATTAAGCCAAGAAGGCCAGGCAAGAAGACGGAACCAAGAAAAATAAAATCCGATGATAAAATGAAGAAAGAAGGGATAATATGGATGGAATTCAATTAATGATCGATGAGCATAAAACCATTAAACGGATGCTCCAGGTGATTCGAAGCTATTGTCTACGGATCCTCAACGGAAAAGAGGTTGAGGGGCAGGACGTCTTTAGAATGATCGATTTTGTCAGAAATTATGCGGACAAACACCATCATGGAAAAGAAGAGGATTTGCTCTTTAAATTTATGACCGAGGAGCTGGGAGCCACGGCGGAGAAGCTGGTACGAAACGGCATGCTGGTGGAACACGATTTAGGAAGACTGTATATGCGGGAGTTGGAAGAGGCGACCCAAAAAATGATCGACGGGGATCCGGAAGCAAAGGTGGATGTGATTGGGCACGCCATGTCCTACTATCATTTATTACAGCGCCACATTGATAAGGAAGACGGAATGGTTTATAAGTACGGAGAAAATAATCTGTCTAAAGAAACCCTAGAGCGGGTGAACCGGGAAACCGAGATTTTGGAAAAAGAAGCCCGGGAAAAAGGGGTTCAGGAAAAATACGAAAGACTTGTGGATGAACTGGAAAAAAAGTATGTAACTTCCTAGGAAGAGCCGATGAAATCGGGAAACCCTCAACACCCCAAATGAAATTCGAAGAAACCTTAGGGATTATAAAAGGGATTATAAAAAAAAGACTTCGGTCTTTTTTTTTTGCTTGTTTCGTTTTTTTCGGGAATTCCATGGGCTGAGGGGCAAAGAAATTCTCTGTTAGTTTCCTGGAGCCTTGGGTAAATATAAAAATGAGATAAAAATAAAGGAGGTTTTTGCATGTCAAATTATCATGAACCAGTAGAGCTGTTAAGCGAAAAAGCAAAAAATATCACAAGAGCCATTAATAGTTTAAGAGAGGAATTAGAAGCGGTGGACTGGTACAACCAACGGGTGGAAGCCAGCGAAGACGAAGAATTACAGCAAATTATGGCCCACAATAGAGACGAAGAAATTGAGCACGCTTGCATGACCATTGAGTGGCTCCGAAGAAACATGGATAAATGGGACGAAGAATTAAAAACCTATTTGTTTACGGATCAGCCGATTATTGAAGCCGAGGAAGGGGCAGAAGAAAGTGGAGGAAAGCCTCCCAGCAAAGGCCTTAATATCGGGAAATTAAAATAAAAAACGATTATGGGAAGAGCGTAAAAGCTTCGGACTATAACATTGGAGGAGGAAGAATATGGATATTTTAAAGAGAAGCATTGCACCTTTAACAGAAGAGGCGTGGAAGGAAATAGATGAACAGGCGGTTGAAGTTTTACGATCCCACCTGTCGGCGAGAAAAACCGTTCATGTGGAAGGCCCTAAGGGATGGGACTACACCGTGGTCCCCGAGGGTCGTTTAGCCCTTGTGGATAATGAAAAAGATGTGAAAACCGGTATATATAAATCCACCCCCCTAGTGGAAGCTAGAATCAGCTTCGAACTGGACCGGTGGGAAATGGACAATCTGGTACGGGGAGCGAAGGATATCGAACTGGAAGCCCTGGAAAATGCAGTTCATAAACTTGCGGTATTTGAAGAAGAGGCGATTTACAATGGCTATGACAAAGGACAGATTAAAGGCCTGAAGGCATCCAGCGAACAGGAAACCCTAACCTTCGGAGACGATGCGAAAACCATTCTGGAAATGCTTGCAAAAGGCATGATTATGCTGCAGGATGCTTTTGCGAAAAAGCCCTATAACCTCGTAGTGGGAGACGAAGCCTGGAAACGAATAAACCGGGAATCCGATAGTTATCCCTTGGTTAAGCAGATAGAAGAGCTGATTGAAGGAAAGGTGATCCACAGCCATGTGGTGCAGGGCGCCTTTTTACTTCCCGAAGATCATGAAGATCTGGAAATGACCATTGGTCAGGACTATTCCATCGGATACGAATCCCATACCGATGAAAAAGTGCGGTTATTTATTACTGAATCCTTTGCCTTTAGGGTATTGGATCCCGCTTTAATCATCAATTTCAAGGTTTAGTATTTAGGAAAAAACCGGCTTGAACCTTCGCTTTTCTCAAAATGAGAAGGTTCAAGCCTTCAGTTCAGTTAATAAAAGTAGGAAAATACCAATTGTGTCAAGGGGAATTATCAAAATGATAAAATCTTATCATTTTGATAATTTTTTTGAGTAAAAATCCCGCTTTTATGATAGAATAAGTGAAGAAGAACTGAAAAACCTGGGGTCTATGGTTGGCACGGTAATTGCTAGTTAACTAGTAGAGAAACCATAAACCAAGACCTTAGGAGGCATCATATGGAAAAAATGATTATCGATATGCTAAAAGAAGAAATCCGACCGGCGGTAGGTTGTACGGAGCCGGTGGCCGTGGCCTATGGGGCAGCCTTGGCCAAGGAACTTCTCGGGGAAGACCTAGAGGAGTTAAAGATATTGGTAAATTCCAATCTGTATAAAAACGGTATGGGGGTGTTTGTCCCGGGAACCACGAAGAAAGGCCTTCGCTGGGCGGCGGTCCTGGGGGCTTTACTGGGAAACCCCGATAAAGAGTTGGAGGTTCTGGAAAATCTCCCCTTGGAAAGTGAAACCCTTGGCCGGGAGTTTTTAGATAAACACCGGGTTACGGTAAACTACCTGGAAAAAAAGCCGGAGGTTTTTATCGAGGTAAAAGCCTTTGGAAACCAAAGCCATAGCCGGGTAATTATCGAAAAAACCCATGGAAATGTGGTGTTGAAAGAAAAAAACGGGGATAAGATTTATGTAAAGGAAAACAAAGGGGAAAAAGAGCAGCCTAGGGAGTTTCTTCGACGGGATCTGGATATCGAAGGCCTAAGAGGATCCGTAAAAAAGCTTACAAAGGAGGACTTGAGCTTTTTAAATCCCGTGATCGAGAAAAACTGCCATATCGGCAATGAAGGCAAAAAGATCAAACTGGGGATGGGGGTTGGCTACAGCTTAACCCGTTTGATGGAAGAAGGCAAGATCGGAGAAGATGCACTGAATAAAGCAAAGGCTATTACCGCTGGGGCATCGGATGCCCGTATGTCCGGGGCTTCTTACACGGTATACAGTTGCGCCGGTAGCGGCAATCAAGGCTTGGCTGCATCCCTTCCGGTCATTGTTATGGCCGAGGAGCTAAACCTTGGAGAAGAGACCCTGCTTCAGGGGCTGGCCCTGAGTTTCATGGTGACCATTTATGTGAAAAACCGGATCGGAAGACTGTCGCCTCTTTGCGGTTGCGGAATTGCTGCAGGGGTGGGGAGCGCCGTGGCCCTGGGGGAATTCATGGACATGTCCACGGAGGAAATTGAAAAGGGGATTCAAAACATTATCGGGAATCTTACGGGGATGATCTGTGACGGGGCAAAGCCCGGCTGTGCCCTGAAGCTTTCCACCTCCGTGGGAGGGGTTATGGAAATGATGCTTTTGGCAAAGGCGGGAGCCTGCATTTCCGAGAGTGAGGGGATTACGGGAAAAACTTTGCAGAAAAGTATTGAAAACCTGGGAGCCTTGAGCACGAAAGGGATGGAAAGTGCAGACGATTTAATACTGCAACTGATGGTGGCTCAAAACCCATAGCAAAGAGGGGATCTGAATGGAAGAAAAAAAACTGAAACTCCAATCCATTAAGGATACCGTAGAACAAATTGCGGAAGTGATTGCCATGGTTCTGGGTATTGAGGTAAGCATTATCGACCAGAGAGGAGAGCGCCTCTATGTTACCGGTTCCTATAAGGATACCATCGAAGGCTATGTTTCGTTGGATTCCGTATTCTCGGAAGTCCTGGAAGGGAAAAAAGATCAAGCGGTGACGGACAAACTGCAATCCATGACCTGTCGGGACTGTTCTTATCGGGATCAGTGTTTAGAGCTTGCTAATCTCTGCGCCCCCATAAGCGTAGACGGAGAGATTTTAGGTCTGATCAGCCTGATTGCCTTTGACGACGACCAGCGACAGCGACTGGTGGACAACCAGGAAGCCTACCGAAAGTTCATTGATAAGATGGCAAACTTCCTGGAGAGTAAAATGATTGAAGAGCACTCAAAGCATCAAATTTCCATCCAGAAGGTTCAGCTGGAAGCCATCTTAAACGGGGTGGATGAAGGGATCATCAGCGTAAATGCCAAGGGGGAAATTCTGTTTATTAATGAGAACGCAGAAAAGCTTTTGGGTAAATCCGAGAAGGGTCTACAAGGAAAGCCCTTATCCGAGGTGTTTCGGCACTTCGAGCGAATCGAGAAAGCCTTAAAAGACATAACCTCCAACAACAAAAAAGGGGGACGTCTGATTTCCAAACCTCTGGCGGCAAAAAATGGAAAGGATGCCCGATTTTTTCTCGGCAATTACAACCCCGTACGAAAAGAAGGCACGGATATCGGCGGAATTCTAAGCTTCCGTCCCTATAAAGACATCTATCAGATGGCCCAGGAAGTTCATCGGGAAGAGGCTTTTGTAGGTTTTGATTCCATTGTGGGGGAAAGTAAAATCCTCCAGGAAACCATAAAAATCGGGAAAGCGGCGGCAAAACAAAATTCCACGGTGTTGATTCAGGGAGAAAGTGGCACGGGAAAAGAAATGTTTGCCAAGGCCCTTCATCTGGCAAGTCCTAGGCGGGAGAAAAACTATATACCCATTAACTGCGGATCGATTCCCGAAACCCTGTTGGAGAGTGAGCTTTTCGGTTATGAACCGGGAGCCTTCACCGATGCCAACAAGAAGGGTAAAAAAGGAAAGTTTCTTTTGGCCCATGAAGGGACGATTTTTCTCGATGAGATCGGGGATATGCCCCTGAATCTTCAGGTGAAGCTACTACGGTTTTTAGAGGATGGAGTGATTGAGCCCCTGGGATCCATAAAATCCAAATATGTGGATGTTCGGGTAATCGCAGCGACGAATCAAAACCTGGAAGAGCTGATGGAACAAAAACTATTCCGGGAGGATCTTTTTTACCGGTTGAATGTGGTGCCTCTTCGAATCCCTCCCCTGCGCGAGCGAAGGGAAGATATTGAAATATTGGCGGAGGTATTTCTCAGGAGATATGAAGAGCGTTTTGAGAAGGAAGGAAAACATCTTTCCCTGGAGGCGAAAAAAGTATTGAAAGAGTATTCCTGGCCGGGAAATGTTCGGGAGCTGGAGAATTGTATGGAGTATGCCCTGAATGTTTCAAAGAACCGGATGATTCATAAGGAGGATTTGCAGCAGCGGATTCTGGGAGATAACCCAAAGGATCCGGAAGGGGACGGGATTCTGTCGTTGGATTCGATGGAAGAAAAAATGATCAAAAAAGCACTGGGGCACTACAAAAACACAAAAGCTGCGGCAGAGGCGCTGGGAATCGGACAGGCAACGATTTACCGGAAAATGAAAAAGTATGGTATTACCTAAAAGCAAAGGGACCCTATAGGAAAAAGGGGAGATTATTGGTTGACAACGGCATTACGAAAGCATAAAATTAAAACAATAACAGGCAAAGGAACCTTTGCCTCAATGAGGAGACGGTAATATGGAAATTGTGGAAATCCTAAAAGCTCTGGGGGATGATACCCGGGTTCGGGTCCTGCATTTAATTCAGGAAAAACCCCTATGTGTCTGTGAAATCCAAGAAATTCTAGGGATATCTCAGTCCAACACTTCAAGGCATCTTATTAAACTGAAGAATGCGAAATTGATTCGAGGGGATAAAAAAGCTCAGTGGGTATATTATTCCTTAGACCCGGATACCTTTGGGAAATACTCCTTCTTAGAGGAGCTGATGAAAAATCTTAACCTATACAAAGATTTAGACAGGGACCGCCAGGCGTTACAAAGGTTACAGGAAAAAGGCTTCTCCTGTGAAACATTAACGAAAGGCTAGACTTTCCATAATGGAAAGTCTTTTTTTGAAAGCGTGAAGAATTTAGTGTGAAGAATTTATTATAGAAAGGAACAAATCCATGAATGCAGAGATTTTATCCGTAGGTACAGAACTTTTGCTGGGGGATATTGTGAATACCAATACCCAGTACATTGCAAAGGGCTTGGCAGAGCTTGGGATTAATGTTTATCGTCAGTCCGTGGTGGGGGACAATCCCAAGCGCTTAAAAAGCAGTATGGAAGAAAGCCTTGGTCGGGCGGATCTAGTAATCGTTACCGGAGGATTGGGCCCCACCAAGGATGACCTGACCCGGGAAGTTGCGGCGGACGTGCTGGGGAAGAAACTGATTTTAGATGAAGAAATTCTAAGGGGAATTCAGGGTTTTTTTGATCAAATCAAGGTAACCATGGAAAAAAGCAATAGGAAACAGGCTTATTTACCGGAAGGGGCCCTGGCTATTGAAAATCCCAATGGCACCTCTCCGGGGATTTTACTGGAGGAGGGGGAGAAAATTATGATTCTTCTACCGGGGCCTCCCCGGGAGCTGCAGCCCATGTTTGATAACCATATACGCCCCCGTCTTAAGAAATACGGTCAAGGTCTGGTAAAGTCCAAGGTGCTGAATATTTTCGGCATTGGAGAAAGCACCATGGAAGCCATGGTGGATGATCTTATGGAAGCCCAGGATAATCCCTCCCTTGCCCCCTATTGTATGAAAGAGGGGCTTATCCTTCGGATCACCGCAAGGGCCCGAAGGGAAGAGGAGGCGGATGCTATGATCCGTTCCTTAGAAGAGAAAGTGCGGGAGCGCCTGGGAAGTTATGTTTACGGTACGGATCATGAAAGCCTGGAAGAGGCCGTGGTGGAGGCCTTGCTAAAGAAAGAATACACCATCAGTGTGGCGGAGTCTTGTACCGGAGGGCTGATAGCAGCGAAAATCACCAATGTACCCGGCGCCTCAAGGATTTTCCCGCTCTCCATTGTTACCTATAGTGAGGCATCGAAAAATACCCTGTTGGGGATTTCAAAGGAGAACTTGAAAAGCCATGGAACGGTAAGCAAGGAAACCGCCATTGCCATGGCAAAAGGGATCCGGAAAAAAGGAGGAACCGCCCTGGGTCTAGCCATCACCGGCGTCGCCGGTCCCGGGGGAGGCACGGCAAAAAAACCCGTAGGAACCATACACATAGCCTTGGTCCTTGGGGACCGGGTGTTTCATGAAGAAAAACGGCTCCTGGGGGATCGAAATCGAATTCGCCATATGGCAGCAAAACATGCATTGAATCTTGTTCGAAAAGCGGTGATGGAACAGTGAATCCCAG
The DNA here is from genome assembly GCF_009910325.1 of Isachenkonia alkalipeptolytica. Lineage (NCBI taxonomy): Bacteria > Bacillati > Bacillota > Clostridia > Eubacteriales > Clostridiaceae > Isachenkonia > Isachenkonia alkalipeptolytica. The sequence goes on along the minus strand of NZ_SUMG01000005.1, from coordinate 154,979 downwards.
AGAAGTACTGATTATCGGCGGCGGTGCCAGCGGATTAACCGCGGCGATTTCCGCCGCAAGAAAAGGGGCAAGGGTGACTCTCATCGAAGGGCTTAACCGAGTGGGAAAGAAAATTCTTGCCACAGGAAACGGCCGTTGTAATTTATCAAATATGACCGCGGATAAAATACATTACCATGGGGAAAATCCTGAATTCATGGAGTACGTGGTGTCGCAGGTGACTGTGGAGGAAACCCTGGGTTTTTTCCAGCTTCTGGGCCTTGAGACCAAAGTGGAGGAAGGTGGGAAGGTTTTTCCTCTGTCGGATCAGGCCAGCGGCGTTTTGGACCTCCTCCGGTATGAAGTGGAGAAGTTAGGGGTCCGACAAATCCTTGGAGATCCGGTGATCTCCCTGGAAAAAAAAGCCCCGGAGTTTACCCTGAAAACCGCTTCGGGAAAAAAAATTTTGGGGGACCGGGTAATTTTAGCTACGGGGGGGAAATCCGCACCGAAATTAGGATCCACAGGGACCGGGTATGCCCTGGGAAAGGCTTTGGGTCATTCCATGACCCCGGTGTTTCCCGCTTTGGTGCAGATCAAATGTGAAAATCCCGGTTTTCGAAACATGAAAGGGGTTAAGATCCAGGGAAGGATCCGCTCGGAACTGAAAGGACGAACCTTAAGGGAAGAAAAGGGGGAAATACTGTTTACGGATTATGGTGTTTCCGGGCCTCCGGTACTGCAGCTCAGCCGCGGAATCGCAGAATCCCTGGGAAGGGAGGAAAGGCCCGGAATTGTGATAGATTTCTTCCCGGAAATCCCCGAGGAGAAACTTTATGAAACCCTGTGGATGATGGTGAGTTTAGATGGGGAAAAGCCCTTGGATTTCAGCCTGATCGGTTTATTGAATAAAAAAGTGATCCCCGTGGTCCTAAGGGAAATCGGTGTTGAAAATCTAAAAAAACCCTGTGGCGAAGTCGGGGATCAGGAGATACAAAAACTGACAAGGCTGTTAAAGGCCTGTCGCTTAAAACCCAGTGGAACCTTATCCTGGAAGGACTCACAAGTAACCGCGGGAGGGTTCCGAACAAAGGAAATTCATCCCAATACCCTGGAGTCTAAAACTGTACCGGGACTGTACTTTGCCGGAGAGGTTTTGGACATAGACGGAGACTGTGGGGGCTTTAATCTACAATGGGCCTGGTCCTCGGGGATCGTTGCCGGGGAAAGAGCCGCCCGGTAAGAGGGAAGGGGATAAAAAAACTACCGAAGGTTATGATTCGGTAGTTTTTTTACGCTTCTTGCTATTTTTCTTTGGGGATTCGTAAATAAAAATGGTTGCCCCCGTCATTGACGATTAAATCCACGGTGCCCTGATGCTTTTCGATTAAAGACCGGACCATATATAGACCAAAACCGTCGCCCTTTTTCTTGGTGGTAAAGCCTTTCTCAAAGATGCGCTCCCGATCTTCTGAGGGAATTAACGGAAGATTGTTGCTTACTTTAAAGACATAAGCCTTGTTTTCTTCAAATATTTCGATGCTTAGGCTGCGATCTTTTTCAGGGTAGGCTTCCATAGCCTCAAAGGCATTCTTAATTAAATTGGTAAGCCCCTTAACCAGGTCATAAATGTTAATCGGTAGGGTGCTGGGAAGTTCCATGGTTTGAATATTGACCTCGATCCCCTGTTCCTTTCCTTGCATATAGGCATCGTACATGACCACCTCCAGTTCGGGAATACCGATTTCATAAGTGTCATAAATCATTTTACCCTGGCCGGAGATCTTGTTTAAGTATTTCAACGCCCGATCGCTGTGACCCAGATGAATTAATCCTTGAATGATCTGCAGGTGGTTGGAAAAATCATGTTTATACATTCGAAGTTTCTCATTCAGTTCTTCACTTAAGGTTAAGCGGTAGTGGGCCTTTTCCTTTTCTGTGGCCATGTTGGAAATGATAATGATTTCAACTAAAATCCAAATGGAAATCAAGGTACTAATAAAAATCATTAAGTAGAGGTTTAGTCTAAGGGGGCCTTCAATAGACTGGGTCAAGGAAGCCTCGGGGATTCTTGCGGTTAACTGTCCAGGGAAAGAATCCAGGGACAACTGATAGAAGACCGTAGGTTCTCCCTCGGCGTCGAAGGTTTGAAAATCCTGGTTCTCAAACACTCTCCCTTGAATCTCCGAAGGAAAGCTTTCCACCCCGTCCCGACTCAGTGGTTGATTGTCACGGCTCCAAAGGGCTAAACTGCCGCCCTCTCCCAGAAACACATTTTGATAGAGCTCTTGAAAGCTCTCCTGGTGAATGACGGAAACCACATACCCGACAGGACTGGTTCCCTCCAGATTTTCCAGACTTTGAACGTAAAGAAAGGTGTGAGGGAAATCTTCGCTGCTTGTCTCTTCATGGTAAGAGGAAGTAAAGGCTTCCTCCGGGGGCAGAAAGTGCCATCCCTCCGCCAGGGCTTCGGCCATCATATCCTGATAGAGGGGACTTTCGGTAAAGTTCTCATGCCAAATATCCTCTCCGGCAAAATGATCCCCCTCTAAGGAGAAAACACTGCTGTGGGCCAGATAAGGGGAGGCGTTCTCTATATCAGAGAGCTGTCGTTCCATATAGCCGTGAAAGTTTTCCCGGGCTTGCTCCGGAAGCAGGGAATAATCCTCCACCCCTTTTTGAATACCCGGTTGATTGGAACGGTCCTCGAGAAGCTGGGCGATATCCTCCGCGGCTTGATCGATGGAAGTACCGGTGTTTTCTAATGAAGCTTCCATGTTCATTAACTTGTCATCTTTCACGGCGTTAAGGGTCTGTCGTTGGATAAAAAACACATTAAATAAAATGGGAAGGTAAATCAAGATTAGGAAAAGAACAAGCAAACGAACCTGTAAAGGCCGCTTGTCCTTGATTAAATGCAGAATTTTTTTCATAGCCGTCACTTCTTTCTACTAGGAATTTTAATCGATCCTTTTTAAATCAGTCTATAATAATTTTAAATAATAACATAGTGATATACTTAAGTATAGTTGGAAATACGACAAATATCAACAAATATCTACAAATATCTACAAATGAAATATGAAACAGCAGGATGAAAGCATAAAAGGGAAGGAAGGAAATAACATCAAATAAAAAAGAATAATCATGAACTTTGTGGGTTGCAATCCTATTATTTCCTTGGGAAACCGGGGGAGACAATGGCTTGGCTGGGGGAGAGCTTCCAGGAGGGACCGATTTCGGAGGGGCGACTGCTAAAAATTTTTAAGGCTTACACAAATTCCCCCTATAAATAAACGTTTTTTTTTAATATAATGGAATTGTGCGCAAACTAGATTCACGGTATTTTCAGAATTGTTAAATGTACATCAATATTATTATATAAAGGGAGGAATGAAAATGGCAAGAAAAACACAAACCATGGATGGTAATGCTGCAGCATCCTATGTATCCTATGCTTTTACCGATGTGGCAGCGATCTATCCGATTACCCCTTCGTCAAACATGGCAGAAAATGTTGATGAATGGAGTGCCAACGGCATGAAGAATATTTTCGGACAGCAAGTACGCGTCTCAGAACTACAATCCGAGGGTGGTGCCGCAGGAGCGGTACACGGTTCCTTACAAGGAGGAGCCCTTACAACGACCTATACCGCATCTCAAGGATTACTGCTTATGGTTCCGAACATGTATAAAATCGCGGGTGAACTGTTACCGGGAGTATTCCATGTAAGTGCCCGGGCCTTAGCGGGTCATGCTCTATCCATTTTCGGGGATCATTCCGATGTTATGGCAACACGTCAAACCGGATGTGCCATGCTTGCCTCGGGAAGTGTCCAGGAAGTGATTGACCTTGGAGGCATCGCTCACTTAGCCGCGATTAAATCCAGTGTACCCTTCGTACATTTCTTTGACGGTTTCAGAACCTCTCACGAAATGCAAAAAGTTGAACTGATCGAGTACGATGAGTTGGAAGAACTTGTGGACAAAGAAAAAATTAAAGAGTTTAGAAACAAATCCTTAAATCCTCAAAGTCCCGTGCTTCGGGGTACGGCTCAAAACCCGGATGTTTTTTTCCAAGCGAAGGAAGCGTCGAATCCTTATTACACGGACTTACCCGATGTAGTAAATGACTACATGGAAAAAATCAGCAAAAAAGTAGGCAGAGAGTACAAGCCCTTTACCTATTACGGAGCGAAAGATGCAGACCGGGTGGTTATAGCCATGGGATCGGTTACGGAAACCATTGAGGAAACCGTGGACTATTTAATGGAAAAAGGAGAAAAGGTCGGAGCAATAAAAGTACACCTTTACCGACCCTTCTCTGCAAAATATTTCTTTGATGTATTCCCGAGTACAGCTAAAAGAATCGCAGTAATGGACCGAACCAAAGAACCGGGAGCCTTAGGAGAGCCGTTATACCAGGATATCCAAAGTATTTTCTACACCAAGGAAGAGCGACCAATGATCGTTGGAGGAAGATATGGACTTGGTTCGAAAGACACTACCCCAAGCCAGATTAAAGCGGTGTTTGACAACTTAAAGGAAGAAACACCGAAAAACGGCTTTACCGTAGGAATCAACGATGATGTAACCCACTTAAGCATAGACATGAAAGACAAGATTGTGACAGAACCTCAAGGAACCATTCGATGTAAATTCTGGGGACTGGGATCCGACGGTACCGTGGGAGCCAACAAAGAAGCGATCAAAATTATCGGAGAGAATACGGATAAGTATGCCCAGGCTTACTTCTCCTATGACTCGAAAAAATCCGGTGGCGTTACCGTATCCCACTTAAGATTTGGAGACGAGCCGATTCGATCCACCTATCTCATTGATGAGGCTGACTATATTGCCTGTCATAACCAAGCCTATGTCAATCAGTATGACTTGGCAAAGGGACTGAAAAAAGGCGGAACCTTCCTTCTGAACTGTATGTGGACACCGGAGGAATTAAATGAGAAGTTACCGGAAAGCCTTAAAAACTATATCAAGGAAAATGATATCAACTTCTACGTTATAAACGGTACGAAAATCGCCGAGGAGATCGGTCTTGGCAATCGGATCAACATGGTTATGCAATCCGCATTCTTTAAGCTGTCCGAGGTTATTGACGCAAATGAAGCGGCGGATTTCCTGAAAAAAGCCATTGTCAAAGCTTATGGCAGCAAAGGAGAAAAAATTGTTTCCATGAACCAAAAAGCCGTTGATGAAGGGATGAATGCCCTTGTGAAGATTGAAAAAGATGTAATCGACAACTGGTCCGGCGGAGGCGGCAGCCAAGCTGCTTCTGGAAAGAAACCAGCGTTTATCAAGGATATTTTAGAGCCTATGAATGCACAAAAAGGAGACGAACTACCGGTAAGTTCCTTTGCAGATCGGGCCGACGGAACCTTCCCGCTGGGAACTACGGAGTTTGAAAAGCGTGGAATTGCGGTTAATGTTCCCGAGTGGCAAAAAGAAACCTGTATTCAATGTAACCAATGTGCCTATGTTTGTCCCCATGCGGCGATTCGACCGGTAATTCTAACGGAAGAAGAACGGAAGAATGCGCCTCAGGAAATGGAAACCCTAAAGGCCATGGGCAAAGAATTTGCAGGATACGAGTACAAGATTCAAGTAACCCCGCTGGATTGTACCGGCTGTGGAAACTGTGCGGATATTTGTCCCGCACCGAAGGGTAAAGCCCTGATCATGAAGCCTATGGAAGAGCAAGTGGCTAAGGAAAAAGAAAACTGGGATTATGCCATGACCTTGGAAAATCGAGCCCACTTAACCAATACGGAAAACTTGAAGGGCTCTCAATTTAAGCAGCCACTGTTCCAATTCTCTGGAGCCTGTGCCGGTTGTGGAGAAACTCCCTATGTGAAGCTAATCACCCAACTGTTTGGAGATCGAATGGTTATTGCCAATGCCACCGGCTGTTCTTCAATCTATGGGGGAAGTGCACCTTCGGTACCCTTCTGCAAAAACGATGAAGGAGAAGGACCTGCTTGGGCAAACTCCTTATTCGAAGATAATGCGGAATACGGTTATGGTATGAAGCTGGCAGCTCTACAAATCCGAGATAAGATTGAAAACCTGATGAAGGAAGCCAATGTTTCCGATGAACTGGAAAAAGTCTTCCACAAGTGGATGGAAAACAAGGATGAGGGCAAAGGTTCTAAGGAAGCCACCATCGAAATGCTTCCCTTATTGGAAAAAGAAAAGAATGTTCCGGAAGTTGCGGAAATTCTTGACAAGAAAAATTATTTAATTAAGAATTCTCAGTGGATCCTCGGTGGAGACGGATGGGCCTATGACATCGGATTCGGAGGACTGGACCATGTACTGGCATCGGGAGAAGACGTAAACGTTCTGGTTATGGATACCGAAGTATACTCCAATACCGGAGGTCAATCCTCTAAAGCCTCCCCAACGGCGGCAGTTGCCAAGTTTGCGGCCTCGGGTAAGAAGACCAAGAAGAAGGACTTAGGTATGATGATGACCAATTACGGCTACGTATATGTGGCACAAATTGCTATGGGAGCCGATAAGAATCAAGCATTAAAAGCCATCAAAGAAGCGGAAGCTTATAAGGGACCTTCCGTAATCATCGCGTACTCTCCTTGTATTGCCCACGGAATTTCCAGTGGGATGGGAGCAACCCAAAAGCAGCAAAAAGAAGCAGTGGAAGCCGGTTACTGGCATCTGTACCGATACAATCCCTTGCTGAAGGAACAGGGTAAGAATCCTTTTGTACTGGATTCCAAGGAGCCGACGAAATCCTTTAAAGATTTCTTAATGAGTGAGGTTCGATACGCTTCCTTGACCAAAACCTTCCCCGAGGTTGCGGAAGAACTGTTTAAGCGTTCAGAGGAAGAAGCTATGGAACGATATGAAGGTTATAAGAAAATGGCGGAACAAGATTAATTCAAAGAATAAAAAAACTTAAAAAAGGCAGGGACCCGGTCCCTTGCCTTTTTTTTTGATACAGGATAGAATAAAGTAATCGACAGAAAAGTTTGATAAAAAAACCCTCATGCAGAGGAGAATGAAAATGAATAAAAAAGTCTTAAAAGATGTATTGCTTGTGGTTATTTTCACGGTTTTTGCAGCACAGCTTCGAGTGCACCCCTTTGATACCACTTTTCGTATAGGGCTTGGGGTAATCGTATTTGCCATGGGCTGTTTATATAAAAAAGACATCCCGGTCCTTTGGACCGGAGTCTTGGTTTCCCTGGCGATCTTAGGTTTTCGTACCGGGATGAGTGTATGGGGTGGGGATATAGCCTTATCCTCCGCTTTCTTAACCCATATTCCCGGCTCTCTATACTATGCTTTCTTTGCGGCTCTACTAAAATACTCCAAGGTGCTTTCCTTAGAGCATCAACCGATACAGCGCGGGATTGTGCTTGGGTTTATGGACTTCACCTCTAATGTTTTCGAAATTATGCTACGGTTCCTCCTTTTGCAGGAGTGGATTGTGGGAGACTCCATAGGGATGCACCTGTTGAGCCTGTTGATCATCGGAATGCTTCGGATGTTTCTTGTAACCGGACTTTACTCCACCACCCAAAACCAACGATTACGACTGATGCAGCGGGCAGAGAATAAGAAGCTTGAAGAGTTGGTTCTTTTAACCAGCTCTTTGCAGGCGGAGGTGTTTTATCTTCAAAAGTCGGCCCAGGACATGGATCGATTAACAAAGGAAAGCTATGAAATCTACAAATCCCTGATGGAAAAAAAGGAGCGGTTGTTAGGAAGGAAAGCCTTAGAGATTTCCCGAATGATGCATGAAGTAAAGCACGACTATACCCGAATTAATACGGGACTGAAAAAACTGTTAAAGACTCCGGAGCATACGGATTATACTTTTTCCGAAGTATTGGACTTATCCATCAAAGTACATCAGAATTATAGTATTGATACCGATAAACATATTCACTTCACTCGGGATTTACAGGTGGATTTTGCGCCTAAAGACCCCCTGGTATGGACTTCGATTTTGAACAATATTATTGCCAACGGGGTGGAGGCCATCCCCAGAAGAGGAAATATTCATATTGAACTTTACGAAGAAGAAAAGGAGTTGATTTTAAAAATCCTGGATAACGGCAGGGGCATTGACCCCAAGGATAGCAAGCACATCTTCATCCCGGGATTTTCCAACAAGCTCGATGAAGCTTCCGGCTGCTACTCCAATGGTTTGGGATTATCCCATGTGGAAAATCTGGTGGAATTTTTCAATGGAAGCATAGAGGTTTCCAGTGAAAAAGAAAAAGGAACGACTTTTCTCATTCAGGTGGCAAAAAATAATGTGATTCGAGGTGAAAACAGTGAATTATGAAAGTAAAATTTTTGTGGTGGATGACGACTCCGGGGTTCGGAGAATGGTTTCGAACATTATTGAAGAAGAGGGGATCGGTCAGGTGATCGGGGAAGCGGAAGACGGTATGCAAGCCATCGATCAGGTGATGGATCTGCAGCCGGACCTTGTCATGATCGATTTGTTGATGCCGGAGCTGGACGGAATTGAAACCATAAAAAAACTCAGGAAATCAGGCTATGGAGGCACCTTCGTATTATTATCAAAGATCACCGATAAAATGATGGTTCGGGAAGCCTATCGGGCGGGGGTGGAATTCTACATTCAAAAACCCATTAATAAAGAAGAAGTCTCCCATGTGGTAAAAAAAGTTCTTCGGTATAAGGGAATGGAAAAAACTTTTCAGAACCTCCAGTTTTTCTTAAACAACCAGGATTTAAGTCATTCCCCCCAGGAAGGAAAGCCGAAAACTCCGGGGAACTATTTAACGAAACAGGATAAAGCCAACAATATCGCGGAAAATATTGCAATGGATCTCGGGATTTTAAGTCAAAGCGGCAGCGGGGACATTCTAGAAGCCATGAGCATTTTAGCCGCCATGGACTATCCGGAAGATATGAAACTTTTGCAAAACCTAAAACTGCTCTATGAAAAGATTGGAGAGCGCTATGAAAAAAGTGATAACCGGGATGTGGCCCGGGGAGAAAAGGCTATTGAAAGAAGAATACGAAGAACCATTGAATATGCCTTGAACAACCTGGCAAATCTCGGCATTGAAGATTATCATCATCCGAAGTTTGAGCGCTTCGGCCATCGGTTGTTTGATTTTGCCGCCCTTCGGGAAGAGATGTTAAGAATCCAAAAGAAATCGGATAAAAAACCGAAAATAAACGTGAAACGGTTTTTAGAGGGGATGCTACGGGAAGTGAAACAGGAGGATTTTTATTAACACCGGAAGAATTTGAGCGGTTTATTCAGACAATTGTAATTTTTTAAACTATTCTGTGTAGGATTCTGTAGTTTTCCGTCGGTTTCATCAACGGCTTGAATATAATGAGGCTGTAGCATTTATTATGTTGTAGAGGAAACATAAATTATTTAAGGAGGAATGGAATTTATGAAAAAACGGCGTATCTTTACCCTATTGTTGATCAGTGTTTTTGTACTGTCCATATTCATGGTAGGATGTGGGAATGGGGACAACGGTGAGAACGGAGAGGTAGAAGAAGGCTCTGAAAGCCCGGATCGGGTAGCCATTGCAACCGGCGGTACAACCGGGGTTTATTATCCCTTGGGAGGGGCATTTGCCAATATTATTTCCGATAATGTTGACGGTGTAACCGCTAATGCAGAATCTACGGGAGCTTCCGTGGAAAATGTTAACCTGTTAAATGACGGAGACGTTGATTTTGCCATGGTACAAAATGATATTTCCTATTATGCCTATGAGGGAATTGAAATGTTTGAAGCGGAAGAACCGATGGAAAACCTACGAGGGTTAGCCACTCTTTATCCCGAAACGATTCAAATCGTTGCGGATGCCGGTGCTGGAATTGAAGCCATCGAGGATTTAGAAGGCAAAAGAGTTGCAGTAGGGGCACCGGGAAGCGGAACGGAAGCGAATGCCCGACAGATTCTCGAAGCCCACGGTATTACCTATGATGACTTTACCCCGGACTACCTGTCCTTTGCTGAGGCTTCCGACAATCTCCGAGACGGAAATGTGGACGCGGCCTTTGTAACCGCAGGAACTCCAACCGCAGCCATCACGGACCTTTCGACCCAACACAGTGTGGTACTGGTTCCGATCGCCCAAGATAAAATCGATGAAATAATTGCCGACTACCCATACTATGCCCAAGTAGAAATCGAAGGGGGCACGTACCGAAATCAAGATGATTCGGTGGATGCCGTAGCGGTAATGGCCATGCTTACCGTAAGAGCGGAACTGTCTGAGGATATTGTATATGATATTACGAAAGCGTTATTTGAAAACTTAGACGCCCTGGAAAATGCCCATGCTCGAGGCGGAGATGTCAGTCTGGAAGATGCCCTTGAGGGAATGTCTCTAGAGATTCACCCCGGCACTCAGCGATATTTTGATGAAGTGGAATAGACCAGGTTTTTATTCGGAAAGGAATGATAGCAGGGAAAAGGTGCCCGGGAGGCGCCTTCCCCTGCTTTATTTTAAGAGTAGTGCTCCTTTTATTATGCTATCGATATCAATGGTGATAATCTTTCTTGTTTGGCCGGTGAAAGGCCTGGGTCTCAGCACAGAGGAAGAATTTTTATTTTTCATTCCCGAAAAAAATTTCGAAGAGTTTGCAATTATCTATGACCACTCGGTAATGCGTACGGAAGTTAAGGATGTCTTCACCCTGGATGGGGGAGAAATTCTGCTGCTTCGAACGGAGTACCAGTCCTTTGGTGCAGGGCTGCCCACAGAAGCCTTTGAAAGTTTCGAGAAAGTGGATGGTCGATACATTAATCAAGGTATTCATAGGCGGATCCCTCAAATTCGTATGAGAACAGGAAGAACCACGGAACATCGGTTAATTTACAACGAAGAATCGGAAATTTATTTTGATGAGTTCCTGGAAAAGGGAGCGTTGATAGTGATTGAAGAAAAGACCATGACAACTTTGGAGAGTCTGTTTTATTGAGAGGAGGAAATCCATTGTCTAATGAGGAAAAGAAGAATTTGCAGGAAGAGGTAGAGGTGGATGTGGATGAGAAATTAGCGGAGTTTGATGTTTCATCCAATGTACGGAAGCTTACTGGAAAGCTGGCCATGGTGATTGCCATTATTGCCATCGCCATGTCTTTATTTCACTTATACACTGCGGGTTTTGGCATCCTGTTGGCCATGAAACAGCGGGCAGTGCATTTAATGTTTGTGCTGGTACTGGGTTTTTTATTGTACCCTGCCAGTAAACGATTTGATAAAACAAAAATTCAATTTTTCGATTGGATTTTAGCCGCAGCCGGCATTATGGTTACCGCATATATCATAATGATGTTTGATCAGCTGGTATTGAGAATGGGACGACCCACGGACCTGGATATGCTAATGGGCGTGATCACCATCCTATTAGTGTTGGAAGTGACTCGACGGAGTATTGGTCCTCAGCTGCCGATTATTGCGGTAATCTTTTTAATCTATACCTATGTAGGCCCTTATATTCCCGGAATGTTGGGACACCGGGGTTACTCGGTACAACGTATAGTAAATCAGATGTATATGACCACCGAGGGAATATTCGGAACCCCCCTGGGGGTTTCCGCCACCTTCGTTTTCATGTTCATCCTCTTCGGATCCTTTCTCGAGATTACCGGAGTGGGCCAGTTCTTTATTGATATCGCTTTCGCCGGAGCGGGAACCCGTAAAGGGGGACCGGCAAAGGCCGCGGTTATTGCCAGCGGGTTTATGGGATCCATTTCCGGAAGCTCCATTGCCAACACCGTAACCACCGGAGCCTTTACCATTCCCCTGATGAAAAAGGTCGGTTATCAGCCCACCTTTGCCGGCGCCGTGGAAGCCGCAGCTTCCACCGGGGGACAAATTTTACCGCCGATTATGGGAGCCGCAGCCTTTATCATGTCGGAGTTTACGGGGATCCCCTATATTCAAATTGTGATCAGTGCCGTAGTTCCCGCCCTGCTGTATTATCTTGGGGTCATTACCATGGTACACCTTCAGGCATCGAAAAAAGGCTTGGAAGGAATGAAAAAAGAAGATCTGCCGGACTTTAAAAAAGTGTTAAAGGATGGATTCCATCTATTTATTCCTTTAATCGCCGTCGTTTTTCTATTAGTCAGATTCTCCCCCTTAAGAGCCGCCTATTGGAGTATTGTCATCGCCCTAGTGGTCAGTATGTTTAGAAAACACACCCGGGTCAATATCTCGAAAATCCTTTACGCTCTTCAGGATGGAGCGAAAAAAGCAATCGGTGTTGCCGCGGCCTGTGCCTGTGCCGGAATCATTGTGGGAGTGGTAACTTTAACCGGCCTCGGTTTAACCTTTGCAAACTTAATCGTTGGTTTAGCCGGAGGAATGTTACTTCCCACGCTGTTCTTAACGATGTTGGCATCCATTATACTTGGCCTTGGGCTGCCTACCACGGCGAAGTATATCGTCCTTGCAACCATGGCGGTACCGGCCTTATTAGTATTGGACGTGCCCCTACTGGCCGCCCATTTATTCGTACTGTATTTTGGGGTAATCGCAGATGTAACCCCACCGGTAGCCTTAGCCGCCTATGCCGGGGCTGGGATCGCCGGAGGAGACTCCTTTAAAACCGGAGTGTCGGCTTTAAAACTAGCCTCCGCAGGATTTTTGATCCCTTACATTTTTGCTATGAGTCCTGAACTATTGTTAATTGACGTGACATTTTTTGAAGCGGCCTTAGCCATTATCACGGCGTGTCTTGGGGTGGTAGCCTTTGGCGCCGCAGTGCAGGGTTATCTTTTAACCACCACACGATTCTATGAACGGATCATGTTCCTGGCCGCCGCCTTGTTGTTAATTCACCCGGATAAGTTAATTGACCTTGGTGGATTTGTGATATTAGTTGTAGTGGTTGCACTACAAGTAGTAAGAAATAGAGAAGGAAAGGCTACGGTTCAGGAATCCTAGTCTTTCTCCCCCCAACAGAAAAGGGTCAGCGCTTCTGACCCTTTTTATGATAATCGAAGAAGTAAAAGGAGGGGTTAGGATGAGGGCCTTTTCCCTAAAGGAGCAGCCTTTTCGAGAAATCGAAGAAATCATTACCCGGGATGAAGGGCAAAGAGGAATTTCGAAGCATCTGAATTCCTATGAAGATTATTATCAAGGACTGAAATCCCTATACAAAGGGGAAAGAATTCTAATTATCACCGGCTTTACGGTTCCCAAATGCCAAGTGGGAGAGAGTGACGGTCCCCTGGGATCCATTGCCCTTGCCAAAGCCCTGGAAGACTTAAACAAAGAGGTGTTAATTGTAACCGATGAGTACTCCCGCAAAATTCTGGAAGGCCTAAAAAAAATCAAAGAAATCAGCGGGGCGATTTATTCAGCGCCCTTGAATGTGAAAAATAAAGAGCTGAAGAAAATACTCGAGGCGTTTAACCCTACCCATCTGCTGGCCATTGAAAGGCCCGGCAAAGGGATCAGTGGCAGGTACCATTCCATGCGGGGGGAAGACATCACCGACTATGTTGCGGATTTGGACCCTCTAATGGATATGGCCAAAGAGCAAAGGATTACCACCCTGGCCATCGGAGACGGAGGCAATGAAATGGGCATGGGTAAGATCCGCAAAGCGGGGATTCCCTATGTGGATCAGGGGAAAAAAATATTTGCCACTTCCTCAGCGGATTATCTGATTGTGGCCGGGGTCTCCAACTGGGGAGCTTATGGTCTTGTGGCAGGACTTTCCCTTCTTAGCGATATGGACTTATTACAGGAGGGAAAAGAGGAAGTTTATCTATTAAAAGCCCTGACAGACCTCGGCGGTGTGGATGGCTGCAGTAAGCAAAGAGCGTTGACCGTCGACGGTTTAAGTTTAGGAAGCAATTTGAACCTGTTGTTGGGGTTAAAACAGATTATTCAGAAAAACCTTTCCCGTTAAGTGGCGAAAGGTTTTTTTGTTGGGATTTTGGGGTTAATGGGTATAGACTACAATACAGGATAATAGAAAATATAGAAGAAAGAAGGGAAAAATATGATCGGACTTTCGCTGGAGGGTGGGGGCGCAAAGGGCGCCTATCAATTCGGTGCCTGGAAAGCTTTCCGAGAGCTGGGCATGGAGTTTGACGGGATCACGGGAACCTCCATAGGGGCATTAAACGGAGCATTAATGATTCAAGAAGATTATGAAAAAGCCCGGGAAATATGGGAGGAAATTGCACCGGAAAAAATCCTGAATATTGATTCCAAGCTTTACAAAATGGTTATGGAAACGGGCATTAAGCCGGATCAAATTCAGTATGTCCTGGAACAGGCCCAACGGTTTGTCAAGGATGCGGGGCTGGACATCGGTCCCCTGGTGAAGATGATTCGAGAAGGCACCAAGGAGGACGTGATTCGAAAATCTAAAAAAGATTTTGGCTTTGTTACCGTATCCCTAACGGACTTAAAGCCCCTGGAGCTTTTCAAAGAGGAAGTCCCGGAAGGGAAGATGGCGGACTATTTATTGGCCTCCTCTTATTTGCCGGTTTTCAAACCGGAGAAGATCGATGGGAAAACCTTCCTGGACGGAGGCTTCTATAATAATCTGCCGATTAATATGCTCTATCAAAAAGGCTATAAAAAAATAGTTGCGGTGCGATTGATGAGTAAAGGAAGAATTAAAAAAGTTGATTTTGAGGACCTGGAAGTTATCTACATTCAACCGAAACACGACCTGGGTAATATTTTGGATTTCTCAAAGGAAAAAGCGGAGTTTAATATAAATCTCGGTTACTATGATACCCTAAAGGTATTTCAGGATTTATACGGGGAAAATTATTATTTAAAAGCAGGGATCACGGACCGGGAAGGAGTGGCTTTTTTACAGGGGCTGAAAGAGGAAACCCTGGGAAAAATCAGCGGCTTATTAGGCCTCTCCACGACCCTTCCGAAAAATCGCTTAGCATTGGAAGAGCTGGTGCCAAAGCTTGTGCAACTATTAGGCTGTCGAAAAGAGGTATCCTATGGAGAACTGGTGCTAAAGCTTTTAGAGGAAATTGCAGCCCATGAGAAGGTTGAGCTTTTTAAAATATACGGTTTGGAAGAGTTTATGGAAGAGATCAATAGTAAGCGCCGGCCCATGAAAAAAAGCAGGGACACCCTGTTTCAAAGCAGCGCCTTGCTTCTTCGTTTTAATAAGGATATCATTTTAGAGGAGCTGATTAAAATAATCCTGACATCCGAGGAAAAACTATCACTACAGAGGACGGATCCTTAGAAGGAGGGCTTCTATGCTGTACCTAAGCGTAATTATCGGGATTTATGCAATAATAGTATTAATTCTCAGCATCTTTATTATATTGGAAAACCGAAACCCCACTCGCACCATGGCATGGATTTTGGTGTTGATTTTCTTACCCCTGGTGGGCATTTTCTTATATCTCTACATTGGACAAAATCATCGTAAGAAAAAGACTTTTAGCAAAAAGAGAAAACAGGATTACCGGGTGTTGAAAAGATTGCTGGATACTCAAATTACCTTCACCCAGTTTGGAAAGTTTTTTAAGAAAAATTTCAAGGATGTCCGGGCAAAAATGGTGCCCCTGATTCTTCGAAACGGAGACGCCCCCATTACCTTTAATAATGAGGTGAAAATCCTAAAAAACGGGGCTCAAACCTTTACGGAAATGTTAAAGGCCATCGAAGGGGCCCAAGACCATATCCACATGGAATATTTTATTATCAAGGACAGTGAAATCGGTCGAAAATTCCAGCGGGCTTTAATAAAAAAAGCAGAGGAGGGGATTCAGGTTCGACTGATTTATGACGGGGTGGGTTCCTGGAAACTGAAAGAGGATTATTTAAAACCCCTTAGAAAGGCCGGGGTACAGGTAGAGGCGTTCTTACCCGTCACTCTACCCTTTTTTGGAAGTCGCTTGAATTATCGGAATCACAGGAAAATCTTGCTGGTGGACGGAACGGTGGGGTTTACCGGAGGTATTAATATAGGAGATGAATACCTGGGTCGGGATAAACGGCTGGGTTTTTGGCGGGATACTCATGTGAAGATCCTCGGGGAAGCCAACTACGTCCTGCAAACCATCTTCCTTAAGGACTGGTATTTTGTAAGCCATGAAGAGTTGGATGCCCCTCGATACTTCCCGAGACAGGGCTATCAAGGAGAAAAAGGGGTGCAAATTCTCTCCAGTGGTCCGGATATGTATTGGCACACCATTCAACAGGCCTATTTTACAGCCATCACCGCTGCCCGGAAAAGTGTGTATATCACCACCCCTTATTTAGTTCCCGATGAAGGCATTTTAACGGCTCTAAAAGTTGCCGGCCTCCGGGGGGTGGACGTTCGAATACTCCTGCCCTCGGTGGCGGACCACCGAACGGTGTTTTGGGCCTCCCAATCCCATTTTAAAGAACTTCTTGATGCCGGGGTAAAAATCTATCAATACCAAAAAGGCTTTGTCCACAGCAAGATCATTATGAGTGATGATCAGGTAACCTCCATCGGCACGGCAAATTTCGATATACGTAGCCTGGAGTTGAACTTTGAAGTGAATGTTTTCATCTATGATGAAAAGATTACCAAAAGGGTAAAAGGAGATTTCTTTGAAGATTTACGGGAAAGCAAAAGAATTCATTTAGAGGAGTATGAGAAACGTTCTGTGAAAAATCGGCTAAAAGAGTCGGCGGCCCGTTTGTTTTCCCCGATACTCTAGAGGGAGGAACCGATGAATCGAATAAAAAAATCAATAAAAAAAAGGAGATGCGGCGCATCTCCTTTTTAGCCTTCCCGAAGGTCCATGGACCAGAATGAAAAGCGACTAGACCACTTCGATTTTTTGGCTGTTCATCCATAAGCCATGGATATTACAGTAGCTAAGGGCATAAATCGTTCCGGATTTTTGAAGCTTTACTGAAGTAAGTCCCGTAGGTTCCGTGAAAATATCACTTTCCCCGTGGGCGGCAAAATCAAAGCTTGCCAATTCGATAGGGAACTTTGCCCCTTCGGGATGGTACATCAGCTTAAACCAGGAAATGTAATGTTCAAAGGTGTTCGGATGTCCCACCGCATCACCGATGGACATTTTAAGTTCAAATACCTCTCCTGCAGTAACCTTTTCCGGAGCATGAATCACCGGTACGTGCTTTTCACCTTTCCAATCACCTGTTTGAAAAAAAGTTCCAAAACCTTCCATAAAATATAACCTCCTGTTAATCAAATTTTTTGTGCTTCAAGAAAATGAAGCCTTAGAATATATATAACCAAAAATTAGAAAAGATAACAGGGAATATATGAAAAGAAAAGGGTTTAGTTGGTCAACAGTGTACCCCTTCGCATTTGCTTTAATACCGATTGTACCTGGGGAACCTGAAGGAGTAGAATAATGATGAAAATTTCCGCCCCGATGAAGGATCCGTTATAGACAATGGAATAAATAACATCGTTCCAGCCCTCGGGGGTGAACTCCCGAAAGAAGATGATCCCCGATAAAAAACTCATGGACAGCCGTCCGATGCCGGCGATGAGGGCACTGATGCTTAGATGCTTCCGATAGATCCCTGCCAGTCCCAGGGCGCCATAGGCCAGAGGGTAGTCCAGGAAAATCTGCATCCAATGAACAATATAAGGGTCTTGTATCAGATTCAAAAGTCCCAGGGCAAAGCCGGCTAAAATACCGGGAAGGGGACCGAAGGCTACGGCAAAAATAATGATGGGAAGCATACCCGCCAGGGTCACACTGCCTCCCTGGGGCATTCGAAACAGCCGAATATAAGACAGTAAAAAAGATAAGGCCACACAAAGACTGCCATAGACCAACACTTTTGTTTGTAACAGCCGGCCGCCCTGACTTTCCCGACTGCGATGGAAGAGTAAAAGCATTACGGGAAGCAAAATCATAACCCCGAGTATGACCCAAACTTCTAAGGAGAGTTGATCCAATTGAATATCAAAGTTTTTGAACATAAAAAAACACATCCTTTCCAAATTATTAAATAAATTTTTCCCTAGGATGCAAAAAAGAGTGAATCGAAGCACTCACTCAAGATTGAGCTTCCCTGCGCAGGTACTAACCTACAGGTTTAAAGGGTTGGAGAAGATCCTCTCAGCCAACGGCACCCCTAGCGAAGTAATTTAATTGTAAAGTGATTATAACACAGGCCGGGGGAAAATAAAACAGCTTCGGATTATTATATCCGAGAAACCCTGTTCCTTTCCCCCTGTCTTACTTATGAGGCTAAAGCTTTTTTAGAGGCATCTGTTTTCAATTCATCTAAATCCTCTTCATCAATGATTTTTTCCTCCCAGTTTCCTTTGAGATAAATACCCATACCGATGACACAGATCAGAAAATTACTCGTTACCATCGAGTACCAAATTGCATCGGCCCCAAGGTCGGTAACCCGGCCTAAGATATAGATCATGGGAATCCGAAGTCCCCACAATCGGAACATGTTAATAAACATGGAATACATGGTATGACCGGATCCTTGAAAAGTTCCGTTGAGTATCTGAAATATGCCCATTAAGGGTATGGAAAGGGAAATTAAACGCAGATAATCCGTACCCAGGGCGATGACCTGGGGATCCCCGCTAGCGAAAATTTTGATGATGGACTCGGAAAAGGTAAAGGCGATGAGCCCCCCCACGGCCATAAAGGTCGTGGACATGGCAATGCTGGTTTTAAAGGTAGACCGGGCCCGGGGGATCTGGTCGGCGCCCAAGTTTTGACCGATAATCGGTGCGATGGCATTTCCGATGCCCATGGCGGGCATCATGACCACGCTGTTAATGCGGTTTCCAATGCCAAAGGCTGCCAGGGCGGAGTCGCCGTAGCTTAGGACAAACATATTTAAAATAATAAAACCGAAGGCGGCGGCGGACTGACCGATGGAAGCAGGAAGGCCTACTTTGATGATTTTTTTTAGAACCTTGAAATCGGGAAGGATGTATTTTTTTCGAATATTGATGCCGTCTTTTCGGATGAACAGGGTATAGATTCCATAGCCCACAAAGATGGAACGGGAAATCAGTGTGGCAATGGCCGCCCCTTGGATACCCATGAAGGGCAGCGGTCCCAGGCCGAAGATGAACACCGGGGATAAAACCACATTTAATAGTGAGCCGGCCACGTTCAGAATCATGGGGGTAAAGGTATTTCCCTGGCCCTGCATAATGGCATTGTAGACAATAAACATAAAAATAATGGGCATCTCCAAAAACATGATGCTAAGGTATTGGGATCCGTAGAGGAGGACATTCCCTTGACCGCCCATTAGGCTTACAATGGTTGGGGTTAGAAAATACCCCCCTAACCCGAGGATTGTGGATAGAACCAATAAAAAGGAAAAAAGCTGTGAGGCCACCTTTTCTGCCCGATCCTCTTGATTAGAGCCGATATACTGGGAGATTAAGGAGGTTCCCGCCATATTCATGCCCATGGCAATGGAAAGAATCAAAAAGATTACGGGAAATACCAAGGTCATGGCGGCCACTTCATCGGAGCCTAATTGACTGACCCAATAAGTATCCGAGAGGTTGTACAGGGTTTGGATAAAGTTGTTAAACATGATGGGCGCCGCCAGGGCTATAATGATTTTATGGATTTTCCCTGATAAAATCATTTCTTTTTTTTCTGCAAAATTCATGGGACATCGCTCCTAAAATTCTGGTTATGTATAAGAATAAAAAAATAATTCGTAAGGCTAAATATATTATAGCATTTTCTTCTGAAATTATAAAGAACAACTTTCATCGAGAAAGGGTTTTTGTTTATACACAACATCTTGTGTATACTGGGGATAAGATTCGAAAAAAGATACAAGTTCAGAGAAAGTTATCCACAAAAACATAAAAAAACACTTGCTCCGAAGAGCAAATGCTTTTTTTGTGTTTTTCTTGTATATCAAATAGATGCCTAAGTTTCGGATTCGGTAAAGGAATCCGTGTCTGCGCCATCTTCCGAGAAAGATGAGGCAGTGTTTTCTTCATCCACTTTGAATTGTTCGATTTCTTCATTGAGTTCATGGGCTAAGGATATTAAATGCCCGGAAGTCTTTTCGATTTCCGTTAAGGTGGAGGCGGTTTGTTCCATGGATGCCGTTACCTCTTCCGAAGAGGCCGCGGTTTGTTGGGATACGGCAGAGATGTTGGAAATCACAGACACAATTTCATTGCTGTCTTCCGTCATGGCATCGATGGCTCCGTTGATTTCCTGTATTTTTGTGGTGATGGTTTTGGTGGCTTCGGAAATATCTTCAAAGGAGGTGTTTACCCCGCCGATAGCTTCGGATTGCTGAAGGTTTGCAGATTTTACATCCTTCATGATACTAACGGTTTGATTACTTTCTTCCGTGATGTCGGATATGATACCGCTGATCTGGTCCGTAGACTTTGAAGTCTGTTCCGCCAGCTTACGAATTTCCTCCGCCACAACCGCAAAGCCTCTGCCCGCTTCGCCGGCTCGCGCTGCTTCAATCGCCGCATTTAAGGCCAGGAGGTTGGTCTGTTCCGAGATGGCGCTGATGCTGTCAAGAATTGTGCCGATGGAGGTGGTTTTCTCATTTAACTGCACCACGGCATTTTCAATATTATCGATGGCCCCCTTGTTCTCATCGGCCTTGGAATTAAGATTTTCCAAAGTTGCCACTCCCTGGTCGTTGGCAGAAAGAACGGATTGGGAAGCGTTCAGCATTTCTCCGGAGCTGGCTTTAAGCTCCTGGAATTTTCCGGAAAGGTTTGCGGTCATGGTCGAGCCCTTTTCCGCTTCGCTGGCCTGTTCCGTAGCGCCGTTTGCTATTTCTTCCACAGCCCGGCTAACCTCTTGGGAGGAACTGCTGGTGGATTCAATGCTGTGATTCAAATTATCCGAGTAGTCCAGAACGTTTTTCGATGCTTTTTGGATGTTTCTGACTAATCCGCAAAGAGACCGGGTTACCTGATTCAGGGTTTTGGCAACTTCCCCGACCTCCCCATGGGTGGCTATGGAGGACCGGGTAGTAAAGTCTCCCTCTCCCACTTTGGACATGTCGGAAACTAAAACCTTTAAAGGCTTGGTAATACTTATAGAAATCAGTATTCCCGCCAATAGGGCAATCAATAAGGTGATCCCGGTGCTCATCAAAGTCCCGGTTAAAATCACCTGGGTCTGTTCATCGATTTCGCTGTAATTCATAATCCCGATGAGTTTCCACTCCGTGCCGGGAATGGTATCGAAAACCGCGAAAAATTCCTCTTCTTCCCGGCTAAAGTCATAATCCCCCGAGGGGTTGTTCACTAAGGTATCGGTGAAATTGGGAATGGTCTCGGAGACGTCTAAGGAAACCAGGGATTCATCTTCATGGGCGATGATTTCTCCCGCGGCATTGGTAAGGATCAAATAGCCGCTGTCCCCAAGCTCCACATCCCCTAAAAGGGTCTGTAAAGCACTCAGATTTAAATCGATGGCACTAACGCCCACAAAGTTATTGTTCTCCGGGTTATTTACCGGTCTTGCCAGGGAAACCACAAGATCCCCGGTCCCTGCATCTTCGTAGGGGTCGGTCCAGGTAAGGCTATCGCTGGCTTCCGCCTCGGTGTACCATGGGCGCTCCCTGGGATCAAAACCCTCGGGAAGATCGATATCCGGAGAGACATACATATCTCCCAGGTCCGTACCGATATAGGCATGGAAAACATCTTGATGATTTTCCACAATATTGTCCAGGGAGTCCATCACCCGGGAAAGGTACTGGTTGCTCTCCGGGGCGGTGTCCTGTTCTTCTGCCGGGGCTTCTTCTGTTTCTTCTTCGTTGTCAAGCTCCTCTCCGTTGTCGGTCTCCTCTTCAGCGGGAGCCGGTGTAGCAGGGATCAGATCAGGATTCGCCTCGGGATCCGTGAGAACCCGTTGAAGATGGTAATCCTGGCTTAAGGTTTTTACCAGCTCTTCCTGAGCGTTTAAGAAAAAGTGAAAAGCATTTCTTACGTCTTCAATGGTGTCCTCCGTAGAGCTTTTAAACTCCCCTTCCAATAGGTCCTGGGAATTTTGATAATTCACATAACCGGTGATTAAAGCGGGCAAAGAAATAAAGACAATCAAGGTAATAATGACTTTCATTCGTATGGATAATTTCATGTAATGCCTCCTTTATGTATTTCCCTTAGGATTTCAGGGCTTATTTTATATTCGACAAGAATAGACAAAACCTTTTGCGAAAATCAAAAAAAATTTAAAAAGGATGAATAGGTCACGGGAAGCATGTATTTAGGAAAAAAGAAAAAGTATTTAGGGTGCAAAAATATTTCTAGTCAGAATCCACGGTGTAAGGTACAATAGAATGGGTAACAGTAACAGTATAAAATAAACAATAGAACTTGGGAAATTATAGAAGTTGAGGTGTAACTATTGAAGAAGGAATCCATCAAAGAACAATTGATCAGCATATTAAAAAACGGAGAAAAGTCTCCGGAGGATGTAAAACTGGGAATTGAAATCGAACACCTGGTGGTACATCGAAATAATTTTCAGTCCGTTACTTATTACGAAACCTTAGGAATCGAAACCCTGCTTAAAAAGCTGGAAAAGAAAGGGTACCAAGGGAAGTACGAGGAAGGTTATCTCGTAGGGTTGTCGAAAGGGGAAATGGAGATCACCCTAGAGCCCGGGGGTCAGCTGGAGTTTTCCACCCGTCCCTGTATTCATCTTGCCCATATTGAAGAAGTATATGATCAATTTCTAGGAGATGTACTCCCCATTGTAACCGAGCATAACCAGTATCTTTTAGGAGTGGGCTACCACCCCCAAAGCCTGATTAAGGATATTCCCTTTAATCCCAAGAAACGGTACGAGTACATGTCCGAGTACCTCCATAAAAAAGGAAAGTACGCACTGAATATGATGAAGGGTACCGCCTCGATACAGGTGGCCATTGATTATGTATCGGAAGAGGATTTCATTAAGAAGTTCCGGGTGGCCAATTTTTTAACCCCGCTTTTTTATTTAATCACGGATAATGCCCCGATATTTGAAGGGGAAATTTATAAAAATTTCAGCCTTCGCACCCTGATATGGGAAAACACCGATCCCCGTCGCAGCGGAATCATCACGGGTTCCTTGGATAAACGCTTTAATTACAGGGATTATGCCGAATACTTACTACATAGTGAGCCTATTTGTGTTTTGGACCAGCAGGGGTTAAAGCCCGTGGGGGAAAAATCCCTATGGGAAGTTTATCAAGAGGCGGAGGGACTTTCCAAAGAAGAGCTGGAACACCTTTATACCATGGTATTTCCTGATGTGCGGGGAAAAAATTACATTGAAATACGGATGGCGGATTCCATGCCGGCGGATTTGAGTATGGCTTACTTGGCTATGATCAAAGGACTGTTCTATCACCAAGGGAACTTGGAGAAACTCTATCAGAAGTCTTTGGCCTATGGGGATGAAGACATTCAAGGGCTGAAAGAAGGGGTGGTAACTCAGGGTTATCAGGTTCCTTTCGGCGGCAAAGACCTTGGGAGCTTTGGGGAAGAACTGATCCAAATGGGGGAGGCGGCCCTGGAGAAGGAAGAACGATCCATGATTACCCCGCTAAAGAAATTGATTATGAACAAAGAAACTTACGGGCAGCGGATCAAAGCCGGATATAAAGAACTAGGAATGGAAGGGTTGTTACCACTGCGAGTAATTAAAGAGCCTTAGAGGAGGAAAAAACATGAGTCAGCATGAACTGTTTCAACGATTCAAAGAAGATGTTCAAAAAGAGCCGGAGAGGTATATCCGGGAATATGTGAAGGTTCAGGATCGGGTAAACCATTCGCCGGCAATTTATAAAGGGGAGCCGGTGAAGTTTTTATACCAGCCCTACTTTTTCTCGGATCAGGATATTCGCCGATTTAAAGAACTGACAAACACCCTGGGAGAAATTTTAAAAAAGGTAATTCGCCGTTATATGGAAGAGCCCGATTTTCGAAAGCATTTTGGCTTTTCTCCATATTTAGAGGAACTGATTCTTAAAGATCCCGGATATCACCATCCCTTTCCCATGGCCCGCTTCGATATTTTTTACCACCAGGACGGATCTTTTCAGTTCTGTGAGCTTAATGCCGACGGCTCTTCAGGAATGGTAGAGGCCCGAGAGTTGGACCGGATTATTTATGATTCCCTGGCCTTGGACCGATACAAAGAGGAATACGATTTTCATACCTTTGAGCTCTTCGATTCATGGATCGATGCATTGAGGGATAATTATCATCAGTTTGCAGGGACCCGGAAGACTCCGCAAGTGGCCATTGTAGATTTTATAAAGGATAAGCCTCCCAGTGAATTTGTTGAATTTCAAAAGGCTTTTCAAAAAAGAGGATATTCCACCATTATCGCGGATCCTAGAGATTTAGAGTTGCGGGGAGAGCATTTATACCACGGGGATTTTCGAATTGACTGCATCTACCGCCGTACGGTAACCTGGGAAGTGGAAAAACACCGAAAGGAAGTACAGGACTATGTTAGGGCCTATCTTCAAGGGAAGGTTTGTATTGTAGGCTCCTTCCGTTCCCAAATCATTCATAATAAAATCATTTTTTCCGTTCTCCATGATGAAGAGGCCACGGGCTTTTTAAATCCGGAAGAACGGGAGTTTATCCAAAGGCATATTCCCTTCACGGTTCCCTTCAGTTCCAAGGAGCCGAGACTCCTGGAGATGATTCTTAAAAACAAAGACCGCTACGTCCTAAAACCCTCGGATAAATTTGCCTGTCACGGGGTGTCCGTGGGAAGGGATTACCTCAGTGAACAGTGGCGGCAATTCGCTGAAGAAGAAGTGGATGAAGAATACTTAATTCAAGAATTTTGCAACGTTCCCTCCCGGGAAATGGCGATTTTTTCAAAGGATCAGGTGACCTTTCAGGAGTGCAACTACATTACGGGGGTTTATGTCTACAATGGTTCTTTTCAAGGGATTTATCATCGGGCGGGGAGAGAAAACATCATCGGAAGTCTCGTGGAGGGTTTTTCCCTACCGAATTATTTAGTTCGGAAAAAGTAAGGATAAAAAACAAGTCCCCTAAAAAGGTAGAAGCATAAGCAGGAGTGGGTTATAATAGAAATATGGAAAGTTCGGAGAGGGGGGAGTTAATGAAAATTCAGTTGGATCGAAGATTGGTAAAGTATGCCCTGCATGCTTTTTTAGTAATTACCATGGCTATTATAGTATATCAAGTGTTGGATAATATGGGCTATTTTTCCGATCAATTAAGGCTGATCTGGAAATGGATCCGAAGGATTCTAAGCCCTTTTATCATTGGCATTTTTGCCGCCTACATTCTTAATCCCGGGGTTCGAAGGTTTGAGGAAAGTGTGTACGGCCGGGTGAAGTTTTTGAAGGATAATATTCGAATTAAACGGATGCTAAGCATCGCCAGTATGTTTTTAATCGTGATCCTTTTCTTTGTGATGATCTTTATTGTGGTGACCCCCCGGGTGATTGCCAGCATATCCGATATTATGCGAAATTTCCCTAAATACATGGACAACACCATCGTCTTTGTGGAAAATATAGAGCTTACCCTAAGAGCCCAAAACCTGGATGCTTTTTTCCAGGAGTTCCAAATTATCGAGGAGATCGAAGGATGGCTGGAAAACGGCTTTCAATATATACGGGAGTCCCTGGATGAAATCATTGATATGATTTTTTTCCAGATCACCAATATTACTTCCGGGGTTTTAAACTTTTTAATCGGTATGATTATGGCATTTTATCTGCTCTACGATAAAAATATTATTAAGAAAAATATCAATAAAATCCTTTATACCTTTTTTTCCAGGGAAATGGTGTTTAGAATCAATGATTTCGGCCGGGACGCTGATGATCTTTTCGGCCGTTACATCGTGGGACGTTCCATCGATTCTTTTATTATCGGCGTGATCGCTTTCATTGGTCTCAGTATTTTAGGCATTCCCTATCGACTGCTTTTCAGTATCATTATCGGGGTCACCAATATGATTCCCTATTTCGGGCCTTACTTAGGGGGGATTCCGGTGGTTATTGTAACCATGTTCTCTTCCTTTCAGGAAGCCCTTTGGGTGGGACTCTTTATTATTGCCCTGCAACAGTTTGACGGATTGGTCCTGGGACCGAAAATTTTAGGAGACAGCGTGGGTATCCGCCCGATTTGGATCATCCTATCCATCTATGTGGGGGGGAGGATCTTCGGAATCCTGGGCATGTTCCTGGGGGTGCCGGTGTTTGCGGTAATCGTCATGTTTTTGGAACGGCTGATCAACCGAAGGCTTCAAAAGCGGGGAATCTCTGCAAAGGAAGCGGAGAGCGCCCCTCCCCGGATAAAAGATCCGGCACAGGAAGGATAAAAAGACTCGAAAGAGTCTTTTTTTTTCGGAAA
The DNA here is from genome assembly GCF_009910325.1 of Isachenkonia alkalipeptolytica. NCBI lineage: Bacteria > Bacillati > Bacillota > Clostridia > Eubacteriales > Clostridiaceae > Isachenkonia > Isachenkonia alkalipeptolytica. The sequence continues at coordinate 128,651 of NZ_SUMG01000005.1, read as the reverse complement.
AATCCTGAGAAAGCAGGGAAGACTTCGTGAAAAAAAACACTACTTGCAAACGATTATCAACTAAGCTATAATATCAAGTACAGTGATTCGGTTTGCTCTGAGAACAGACCCTAGATCATTGAAATCATAAAAACAGGAGAAGGAGTGGAACAATGAACTTATTTAAGAACAGAAAAATAACAGTTCTTTTGGGACTGCTGATTGTAGTACTGGCCCTAGCCGGTTGTAACGAAGCCTCGGGGGACGAAGGGGCGGGGGAACTGGTGGTATACTCTGCAAGAAATGAAAACTTTGTAAACGCCCTTTTGGAGAAGTTCGAAGAAGATACGGGAATTGAAGTACAGGCCCTTCATGGGGGAGAGACCATTGTCAACCGGGTAAAAGAAGAGTCCGGCAACGTACAGGGGGATGTTTTTATCTCCAATGACGTCGGTGCCCTGGAGCACTTAAGAATGGAAGGCCTCTTAGAATCTATTGAAAGAGAAGAATTCACCGGGATTGATGAACAGTACCGGGGGGAGGATAACTCCTGGATTGCTCTATCCGCAAGAACCCGGGTACTGATGTACAATAAAGACTTGATTACGGAAGAGGAAATGCCCAAAAACATCTGGGAGCTCACGGATTCTCAGTATGAAGAGGCCTTCGCCATCACCCGGGGAGGCAACGGAGGAATGATCGGTCACGTATCCGCCCTTCGAAATGAGTGGGGAGATGAGCGGACCATGGAATGGATTGAAGGGGTAAGTGATAACGCCGGGGGAATTCTCCAAGGCCATGGGGATATTCGTCGAGCCGTAGGGGCGGGAGAGTTCAAGTTCGGCCTGGTAAACAACTATTATTTCCATCAGCAACTGGCGGAGCCTTCCAACAACAATGTGGATGCAATTTATCCCGATCAGGAAGAGGGGGAAATGGGCGCCGTGGTTAACGCCGCCGGTTTCGGAAGAATCAAGGACGGCCCTAATGATGAGAGCCTACAGGCTTTTGTGGACTGGATTTTAGAGCCGGAGAATCAACAGATGTTTTCCAATGCCTCCTTGGAAGTTCCCATAAATCCTGATATTGAAGTGGTAGACGGAGCGAAAGCGATTTCCGAGTATAAGGTTCAGGGAATGTCTCTACGGGAACTGGGGCATGTTTGGGAAGATACCCGGCGGCTGATTGAAGAGTCGGGACTGGATTTAGAAATTCGATAATCCGTTGGATAACCGGTAAAAAAAGCGTGGACAAAAAAGCATGAAAAATGGGAAGAAGCCTCAAAGACTTACTTTGTTAGGCTTTTTCCCCGTTAGGAGAGGACTTATGAAGGGAAGAAAATTCGGTTCATTATTGGGACGGGTACCTCCGAACCCCTATTTAACCATCATCAGTATATTTGTGGCACTTTTTATGAGCATTCCCATTATTTATGTGGGATTCAGGGGGATTTTCGCAGGAAGGGAGCGGTGGCTACGACTGTTGGACGGTCGGATTCCTCAACTGTTAGTGAATACCCTGGGACTTACCGTGGTGGTGGTGTTTTTTGCTACGGTGATCGGTGTCGGCCTTGCGGTGGCTGTTACCCGATGTAATATACCCGGAAGAAAAATTTTCTCCTGGGTATTGGTGCTGCCCTTAATCATCCCGCCCTACGTGGGGGCGGTTACCTATGTAATGATCTTCGGGCCCGCGGGACCCTTGGGAGATTGGTTTCAAATCTACTCCTTTTGGGGCGTGGCCTTTGTACTCACCATTTTCACCTATCCCTATGTGTTCCTGGTGGTCCGATCCGCTTTAAAACGGATGAACCGGAATCTGGAAGAGGCGGGAAGATCCTTGGGACTGAATAATTTAGGGGTGTTTTTAAAGGTTAATCTCCCCCTCCTTCGGCCCTCCATCGGAGCGGGCGGGATTTTAGTTGCCCTCTATGTATTATCGGACTTCGGTGCGATTTCCATGCTGCGCTATAATACTTTTACCTCTGCAATTTACTATCAAATGGGAGGCTACGACAATGTCTCCGCAACGATTTTAAGTCTGGTGTTGATTATCCTCACCGTGGGGGTTTTATGGCTGGAGGCGAAGGTGGGGCGGAAGAAAGTCTACTTTCAGGCGGACAGTTCCTACCGTACCCTGGAGATTTTGGATATCGGAAAATGGCGTTATCCCATTCTGGCGGTGATCCTTGTAATCATCGGCGTGACCATTGTGTTGCCTATCGGAGTGCTCCTTTACTGGTCGGCCATCGGTCTGTCCCAGGGCGCTCTGGAGGGAGGCTTCTGGGGTTACCTGGGGAACAGTCTTCAGGTCTCCTTGCTTGCCGCAGGGTTTTCCATGGTATTGGCCTTTCCCATCGTTTATTTAAAATCCCGGTATCCGTCGAAGTTCACTACGATTTTGCAACGATTAAGCTACTCCGGGTATGCCCTGCCGGGAGTGATTGTGGCCCTGGGGATCATTTTTTTCTTCAACCAATATATTCCCGTGCTCTACGGTAGCTCCTTTGTGATTGTGATTGCCTACCTGATTCGGTTTTTACCCCAGTCCATGCAGTCCAGCAGCGCCTCTTTGGAAATGATCCCTCCGAAAATTGATGAAGCGGCGAGGAATCTGGGAGAACCTTTCTGGAAAGTGATCTTTAAGGTGATCCTTCCCCTGATGCTTCCGGGGCTCTTCGCAGGAGGGGCTCTGGTTTTTGTCAGTTCCATGAAGGAACTGCCGGCAACGCTGCTGCTTCGACCACCGAATTTCGACACTTTGGCGGTCCGGGTTTGGGTGGAGGCCAGTGAGGCGGTCTACCATATGGCGGCCCCGGCGGCCCTGATCATTATTATCGTATCAATTATACCGATCAAGTTTTTATTGGATAAATATTAAAGTAGAGGTGGATAACATGGAGACGGCCATTGAATTAAAAGGGATTAGCAAGACTTATAAAGGAGAAGCTCGGGCGGCGGTGTGTGACGTCAGTTTAAAAGTGAAGCGGGGAAGTATCATCACCTTGCTGGGACCCAGCGGCTGCGGAAAGACCACGACCCTGCGCTTGATTGCCGGATTTGAACGTCCGGAATCCGGAGAAATCAACATCGGAGGGAAACTCATGGCGGGGGATAACACCTGGGTTTCCCCGGAAAAAAGAAAGATCGGCATGGTTTTTCAGGATTATGCCCTGTTTCCCCATTTAAACGTGGAAGAAAACATCGGCTTTGGCTATCGGGGAAAGGATAAAAAACAGCGGGTACAAGAGGTGCTGGAGATGGTAAACCTTCAGGGTTTTGAAAACAAAGGGGTCCATCACCTATCCGGGGGACAGCAGCAACGGGTGGCCCTTGCCCGGGCCCTGGCAAAAAGACCGGAGGTGGTTCTTCTGGATGAACCCTTCAGTAATTTGGATACCAATCTTAAGCAAACCATGCGTAACGAAGTCAAAAGAATATTAAAGAAGGCCAATGCCACGGGGATTTTGGTCAGCCACGATCAAAAGGACGCCCTGGCCATATCCGATGAAATCGTCGTGATGAAAGACGGAATCATTCAGCAAAAGGGAAGTCCGAAAAAGATCTATCAGTTCCCGAGGAATGCCTTTGTTGCCGGATTTGTAGGGGAATCCAATATGATGGAGGGTGTTGTGGAGCCGGGGAAACGATGGATCGCCACGGACATCGGAAGAATTCCCTGTAATCAGTACCATATCCTTACCGAGGGGGAGGAAGTACTGTTATCCCTGCGTCCCAGCGGTTTTGAAATTGCCGAGGAGGGGGACATCAAAGGAGTTGTGGAGTCCCTTAGCTATGTGGGGGAGTACTTGGAAGCCAGGGTTGCCGTCGTCAATCAGAAAAAGAAAAAGATCTCCCTGCTGGTCTATCTCCATCCCAATGAGATTCTCAAGCAGGGAGATCCGTTGAACCTTCGGGTTTCCCCGAATTTTGTGTCTGTGGTGAAAAGCTAGGAGAGGGACTTGAGGATCCTAAACCATCTAAAACTGAAAGCTTTCCCCCGGGGCCAAGATTTTCCCTAGGGCTTTTTCCATGCCTTCAACAAAGGTATTTGGAGAGGCTTCGATTACGGGAAAAGTATTGTAATGCATAGGAATTGCGATTTTCGGTTCGATAAAATCCACGGCCCGAAGGGCATCCTCCACGTCCATGGTAAAGTTGCCTCCGATGGGCAGTAAGGCTACATCCACTTCCTCCACTCTCAACAGCTGCATATCATAGGTGAGCCCGGTGTCCCCGGCATGATAGAGCTTCTTTCCCTCATTTTCGATTAAGAAACCTCCGGGATTGCCGCCGTTGATCACCCCTTTATCGGTTTGGATGCCGGAACCGTGCAGGGCGGGAGTCATTTTTACTTTCCCAAAGGGAAAGGCGGTGCGTCCCCCGATATGCATGGGGTGGCATTCCACATCGAAGGTGGAAAGGTAGATACAGATTTCATGATTGGCCACCACGGTGGCTCCCGACTTTTTGGCCAGTTCCACGGTACTTCCCAGATGGTCGCCGTGACCATGGGTAAGGAAAATATAGTTTAACTCTTCAACGTTGAAATCCTGGTGCAGATCCTCTTCCAAAAAAGGATCGATCAAGGCCTTTAAGTTTTTTCCCTCCACATAAAACGCGGAATGTCCTAAGAATTGAATTTTCATCGATATTCCTCCTTTAATATTTTTCAATCCACCGGTTACATCGGTCCTTATTTTCATTTATATCAAAAATTCTCTTGATTAATCATAAAATTCCCGATTCATTTCGGTTTCCTGGTGAGCCTTGATGTAGGCCTTAGGGATCAATAAGCATTACTAAACGATAATCATTGTATTTTGTGTTTAAAAATTAACTAAGCTGTGTTATAATATGTACAGATGAGAATATAAGACTAAATAATAAATAGGGAAAGGGATGAAAAAATGGATAAAAAGCAGATCATTGCAACCATAGCTATGGTACTGATTGCCGTAGTTGCACTTCTTGGATATGACGCCCTAAGAGAGGACGTCACGGCGGGAGCACAAAGTTATGAAGTTACAGCGGAAGGCTATGGCGGCGCGGTGCGCCTAGAAGTATTCATCAGCGACGAAGAAATCGTTGAGATTGAAGTATTAGAGCAAAACGAGACCGAGGGTCTCGGAGATGACGCCATATTTGAAGTCATCGAAAGGATCATTGAAAACAACTCCACAGAGGTGGAAGTCGTGAGTGGTGCCACCATATCTTCCGATGCGGCGATTACAGCCGTGGAAAATGCCCTGGCGGAGGCCGGTTTAGTTGCCGGTGAAGCTTATAACGTAGTAGCCCAAGGCTACGGTGGAGATATAGAACTGGAAGTAATTATTGCCGACGGAGAAATTGCCGCCGTTAATATCATCGAGCATAGCGAGACGGAAGGCTTAGGCGATGAAGGCATGGAAGAGACCGTGGCAACCATAATCGAAGAACAGTCCGTAGATGTAGATACCGTATCGGGAGCTACAGAGTCCAGCGAAGCAGTGATCTCCGGTGTGAAGGAAGCCCTGGAGGATGCAGGGGTGGAACTTGGCGGAGAAGCTTATGAACAACAAGGTACCCTGGGTACCGGCAGCGGTTACGGTGGAGAGATTATCCTGGATGTAGTTACCGACGGAGAAGAGATTCTAGACATTGTTGTTGTAGAGGAAAGCGAAACCGGAGGTCTTGGAGATATAGCCATCGATGAAATTATTGAATCGGTGCTTGAAGCCCAATCCACAGAGGTGGATTCGGTATCCGGTGCTACGGAGTCCAGTGAAGGAGCCCTAGAAGCCATTGAGGACGCCCTGGATCAGTAATAACTCCGGAGGGATCCCCCTGATGTATTAAAGAAGAAAAAAACGAAGAAAAACGAAGACAGATTGAATTTAGAAACAAGAGCGTAAAAAAAACCCCGATGGATAGCATCCAACGGGGGTTTTTTTACGCTTTATGATCAAACAAAGGGTCAATCTGTCTTACTAAAAGAGTTAGCCTTTGATCGCTTCCGGATCTTCCTCTTCCAGTTTTCGGATCTTAAATCCTGTGTAACCGAGGATCACGTTGACCACCGGTACCAATAGGTTAAAGAAAGTGTAGGGCAGGTAGGTGAAGGGATGAACGCCCAGCATTTGCCACATATAGGCCCCACAGGTGTTCCATGGAATAAAGGGGGAGGTTACGGTACCGCCGCCCTCTAGGGCTCGGGATAGGACCATCGGAGACAGGTTCTTATCCTTATAGGTGTCTTTAAACATTCTTCCCGGTACCACGATGGCCAGGTACTGGTCACCGGATAACAGGTTAATGGCGATACAGGAAAGAATGGTCGCCAGGATCAAGGATCCCGTGGTTTTTGCCACCGTCAGAATGGTATCGCCTACGGCACTGAGCATTCCCGTGCTTTCCAGGACGCCACCCAGGGACAGGGCGATGATAATCAGGGATACGGTCCACATCATGCCGTCGAGACCGCCACCGGAAACCAGGTCGTCTACGATTTCCACGCCGGTGTCAATGCCGAAGCCGTAATGGGCGGCATCAATGATCTCCCCAAGGCCCGCTCCTTGGAAAATGAAGGCGAAGAGTCCGCCCAAGAAGGTTCCCGCCAACAGTCCCGGAATCGCCGGAACCTTAAAGATGACAATCACAATAACCAGTAAAGGCGGGATGGCCAGTAATGGGGATAAATTAAAGTTATCCGACAACGCATTTAAAATCGCATTGATTCGATCGGTATCAATTTCCCCTCCGGCATAACCGGCACCCATCACACCGAAAATAATAAGGGCGATGATGTAGGCGGGCCCGGTGGTCCAGAACATGTACTTGATATGACTAAAGAGTTCGCCGCCGGCCATGGCCGGGGCTAAGTTTGTGGTATCCGATAGGGGAGACATCTTATCTCCGAAATAGGAACCGGATACAATGGCTCCGGCTACGATTCCCACAGGGATGCCAAGGCCCTGGCCTACTCCCATCAGGGCTACCCCGATGGTGGCTACCGTGGTCCAGGAGCTTCCTACGGAAATGGAAACGATGGAACAGATCAGTAACGTGGCAATTAAGAAAATTCCCGGGGATAGTATTTGCAGTCCGTAGTAAATCAGTGTGGGAACCGTACCGCTCAGCAGCCAGGTTCCAACTAAGGTACCGATAATCATAAGAATAACAATGGCCTGCATGGCAAGCTTAATGCCGTCCACAATACTGCCTTCCACCTCCTCCCAGGTGTAATTCAGGGCAAAAATCGCCACCGCAGCAGCAACAATGACCCCTAAGAGCAGTGGGATGTGGGGATCGGCTCCGAGAAATACAATGCCCACCAATAGAAATACAATTAAAGAAACAATAGGGATTAGGGCGTGACCAATATTCGCTTTTTTCTTTTCTTTCATAGACTTACCTCCTTATAACATTTATTTGGGTAAATAGTTTTACTTGTTTATCCATACCCCCTTATCGACATTTTAAAAGTAAAAGTGAATTTTTCACTGTACTTTATATTATCATACTATAGTACTAAGAATATTTCAACAAATTTGAATATTTCCGCAAACCTTTCTTATATAAACTTTTCAAATCAAAGGGAAGCCCTGGATCTTTGAGAAAGTAGACAGTTCCCTGTTTTTCAAAAGGGTAGAAAGGGTATAATAATAAAAAGGCCGGAAAGGATAGGGTTTGACTTTTCTTTACTGAGGCTTTATAATAAAAGAAACCCCCTTGGTGGGGGGATCGAAAAAGGAGGATCATAATGGATATAAAACTTACGGAAAATGCAAAAAGCGAACTGAAAAACCAAAATGCCGAGAATAAAGACTTAAGAATCTTTGTACAGGGTGTTGGCTGAGGCGGCCCAACTTTTGGAATGACTCTGGATGAGTCAAAAGAGGACGATAACATCAAGGAAGTGGAAGGTTATCGATTTGTCGTGGAAAAAGAGCTGGACCGACAAATAGACGGCGTTACCGTGGACTATAAAAACGGTATGTTAAGAAAAGGTTTTGTGGTTTACATGTCTGCCGGCGGTGGCGGCGGCTGCTAAGATAAAAAATTCGAATACAGTGATTTTTTTGACCCAAAATAATTTGGGTCTTTTTTTTTATAATTCATTTGACAAATCGACGGTATCGATGTAGAATATTAAGTTTAATTGTTTGACAAAACCCATAATATATGTTAGAATATGAATGTAAATATGCGTTAATCATTTGAAAGAAGGTGATTCTTTGGCGAACGGTAATACGTTAGATCAAATCAGAAAGAACATTACAGGCTACATCGGCCAGAAAGTTACGCTTAAGGCGGATAAAGGCCGGAAGAAAGTGATGGTGAAAGAAGGCGTATTAGAGAACACCTATCCGAGTATTTTTGTCGTTAAAATCGAAGGAGAATTTGACGCAGACAGAAGAATTTGCTACAGTTATTCGGATGTATTGACTTCCACAGTGGAACTGACATTCAGCACTCAACAAGACCCGATTGAGGTTAATTAATCTATACCACCTATTTTTGACAATAGGTGGTTTTTTCTTTGAAAAATATATTTACAAAATTCTAAATTATTAATATAAATGTAAAATCATTTTTATTCATTATAGTTAAAAATGAAAAAGAGGGAGGCCCTAGCCTAGAGTAAAAAAAAATTATGCCTCGGAGGAGGATGCAAAAAAATACAAATCTTGCATAAAACCTTGAAAAAGCTATAAAAATAGCCACTTGATTTATGCATAGATGAAATATATACTGTAACTACGAAGGAAAAGCATCGACGTTCAAAAGAGATCCGAAAGGCAAGGCTCTGTGATACCAAGTTAAAATCCTATAAGAGAAAGGGGCTTTACTGTGACAAATTCAAAAGGTTTTTTACATGTGACCTCAGAAATTGGTAAATTAAAAGCGGTTATGCTTCACCGACCGGGAAAAGAATTGGAAAGGCTGACTCCGGCCTACTTAGAAGAGCTTTTGTTTGATGACATCCCCTGGTTATACCAAATGCAAAAAGAGCACGATGCCTTTGCGAAAGTTATGGAAGATCGGGGAACGAAGGTTTATTATTATGAAAAACTTTTGGAAGAAGTGCTGGAAGAAGAGGACGTAGCGAAAAAATTTATTGATGAACTAATTGAAATTACAGGGGAAGACAATGATCGGATCAATGAAGAAATTCGACAGTTCCTAGGGGGAAAAACAGCGGAAGAGCTGGTGGAAATCGCAATATCCGGTTTGTTAAAATCGGATCTGGATGCCGGTCTGGAAAAAAGAAGCCTCGGGGACTATATTCAACGGGATTATCCCTTTTACATCAATCCCATTCCGAATCTGTACTTTACCCGGGATCCCGGAGCGGTAATCGGAGACGGTTTAAGCATCAGCAAGATGAACACTCCCGCAAGAGACCGGGAAACCATGTTTTTGCAATATGTCTATGAATATCATCCCTTAATCAAGAAAGAGAAGACCCCGCTTTGGTATGACTATAAAGAAAAAAGCAGCATCGAAGGGGGGGACGTTTTAGTCCTCAGTGATGAAGTGGTGGCCATCGGAGTAAGTGAACGGACCTCCGCAAGGGCCGTGGAAATCATTGCCCAGCGGCTGTTCGATAAAGCTCCGGTGAAAAAGGTGCTTGCGATACAAATCCCCTTTACCCGGGCTTATATGCACTTGGATACGGTGTTTACCATGGTGGACCATGATAAATTCACGATTTATCCGGGGATTGAAAAGGCGGTAAAGGCTTATGAAATCACCCCGGGGAAACAGGGACTTCTAGTAAAGGAAAAGGCCAGTTTGCAACAAGCGCTCCAAGACGTACTAAAACTTCCTTCTGTAAATCTTATACAAAGCGGGGGAGGAGATCCGATTACGGCGGCTCGGGAACAGTGGAACGACAGTACCAATACCCTTGCCATTGCGCCGGGAGTGGTGGTGACCTATAACCGAAACGAGGCCTCCAATAAAACCCTTAGAAGCCATGGAATCGAAGTAGTGGAGATTGAAGGTTCTGAACTTGTTAGAGGCCGCGGTGGACCAAGATGCATGTCCATGCCTTTAGTAAGAGAGGACTTAAAATAATACAAGCCAGTAAAGCAACCCAAAAGTAAAGTGTAAAGCAAAGTGTGAAGAAAAAACTAAAAAACTCAAGGAGGAATGAACCATGCCAGTAAACTTAAAAGGAAGAAATTTTGTAACTTTGAAAGACTTCACCCCGGAGGAGATTCAATACCTACTGGATCTATCCAAGGACCTTAAGGCGAAAAAACGAACGGGAAGCAAAGAGAAGGCATTGGACGGGAAAAATGTGGTGTTGTTGTTTCAAAAATCCTCCACAAGAACCCGTTGCGCTTTCGAAGTAGCGGCCTTGGACGAAGGGGCCCATGTAACCTTCCTGGGCTCCAGTGATTCCCAAATGGGCAAGAAGGAATCCTTAGAGGATACGGCGAAAGTACTGGGACGTTTCTATGACGGCATGGAGTTTAGAGGGTTTAAGCAGGAAACCGTGGACATTTTAGCAAAGCATGCAGGCATTCCTGTTTGGAACGGGTTGACCGATTTGTATCACCCCACCCAAATCCTGGCGGACTTATTGACGATTTCCGAGCATGTGGATAAGCCTTTAAATAAAGTGAAGTTTGCCTTCCTGGGAGACGCACGGAACAACATGGGGAACTCGTTGATGATCGGTGCAGCGAAAATGGGAATGGACTTTAGAGCCGTAGCCCCGAAGGAGCTGTTCCCTGGAGAAGAGCTGGTCGGTGAAATGAAGGAACTGGCCAAGGAAACCGGCGGCAAGATCACCATTACCGATGACGTTGCTGAAGGCGTGAAAGATGCGGATGTGATTTATACCGATGTATGGGTTTCCATGGGAGAAGAGGATCAGTTTGAAGAGCGGATCAAACTTTTAAAGGACTATCAGGTAAACATGGATATGGTTCGAAAGGCAGGAAACGACAATTTGATTTTCATGCACTGCTTACCGGCTTTTCATGATCTGGAGACCGATGTGGGAAAAGAAATTCACGAGAAGTTCGGTCTGAAGGAAATGGAAGTCACCGACGAAGTATTCCGTTCTAAGCATTCCGTTGTATTTGATGAGGCGGAGAACCGAATGCATACCATCAAAGCGGTCATGGTTGCCACCATGGGCTAGCACCATGGGCTGGGCAAACCGATCAACATTCGTTAAATCGAGAAGGGAGGGAGCTGACAGTATTGTCAGCGATCATATATGGTTAACAAAAACAGCAGAATTGTTATTGCACTAGGAGGGAACGCCCTGCAGGCAGACCCGAAGGATACCACCGCAAAGGCCCAAATCCAAACCGCAAAGGATACGGCGAAACCCATTGTGGATTTGATTCAGGACGGCCATGAGGTAATTATCGCTCACGGAAACGGTCCTCAGGTAGGACAGATTGTGGCGACCTATGAAACCGCCACCGCTGCCAATAAAGATTTGCCCATCATGCCTTTTCCCGAGTGCGGGGCCATGTCTCAAGGATACATCGGTTATCACTTGCAGCAGGCCATTCGGGAAGAAATGGTTCAAAGAGAGTTGAAAAAAGAAGTGGGCACCGTGGTAACTCAAGTAGTCGTGGACGAAAAGGACCCCGGCTTTCAGAATCCCACAAAGCCCGTAGGCTCTTTCTTCAATGAAGAAGAGGCCAAAAACCTGGAAAAGGAAATGGGCTTTGTTATGAAAGAGGACTCGGGAAGAGGATACCGAAGGGTGGTGGCCTCTCCTGAGCCCGTGGACGTGGTGGAAGCCCCTATGGTTCGAACCCTTGTGGATAACGGACATGTGGTAATTACCGTTGGCGGCGGCGGTGTGCCGGTGCTCGACCGGGGCAACGGGGTTTTAGAAGGAGTGCCCGCGGTAATTGATAAGGATTTTGCATCGGAAAAAGTCGCGGAAATTCTTGATGCGGATATGTTAATTATCCTAACGGCGGTGGAGAAAGTGGCCATCAACTTTGGAACTCCCGAGGAGAAAGAGTTGTCGGAGATCACCATTGGGGAAGCGAAAAAATACATGGAGGAAGGACATTTTGCTCCAGGTTCCATGCTGCCGAAGGTAAAGGCGGCACTGAAGTTCGTGGAGTCGAAACCGGGACGAAAAACTTTGATTACCTCCTTGGAAAAAGCGAAGGATGCCATTGAAGGAAAAACCGGAACCACCATTGTAAACTAGAAAAATTCCAAAACCAGGATGATTTTCAGATAAAGAAACTCTCTTCTGCTTCTACAGAAGGGAGTTTTTTTAGATTTTTTTTTACAAGTTTCCGGTTTTAAGATATAATAAACATCAAACTCATGAAACGATGGAGGCTTTGGAAGATGGAGAAAATAAGGATCAAAACCTATGGGAAAATTAATCTATATCTGGAGGTTATTAAAAAGCGGGAAGACGGATACCACGACCTCCAAATGGTTATGCAAAGCATCGGTCTTTACGATGAAGTAAGTCTACAGAAAAAAGAAAGGGATGAAATCACCTTATATACTAACTCCCCCTACATACCCACGGATGAAGGGAATATCGCCGTACAGGCGGCGAAGTTGATGAAGGAAGAATTTCAAATTGATCAAGGGGTGGAAATTTCCATTACAAAAAATATCCCTGTAGCCGCCGGACTCGCCGGGGGCAGTGCCAATGCGGCAGGGGTTTTAAAGGGCTTGAATGAACTGTGGGAACTTAAGCTAAGGGATGAAAAACTTCGGGAGCTGGGCCTTCGCTTAGGGGCGGATGTCCCCTTCGTCTTGATGGAAGGGGCCGCCGTGGCGGAGGGGATCGGAGAGCGGCTGACCCCTATTGAAGGCCTCAAAAACACTTGGCTGGTACTGTGTAAGCCCGGCATCTCCATATCCACTCCCGAGGTATATAAAGCGTTGGATCTGGAAGCCCTTGAGAGAAGACCTTTACCCCCGGGGTTTTTAAGCGCCATTGAAAAAAGGGATCTGAGAACCCTCAGTAAAACTATGTATAATGCGTTGGAAAGCGTAACCGCGAAAAAACACGGAGTGATTGAGGATATCAAAAAAAAGATGATGCAGTACAATGCCATTGGAGCTATGATGACCGGTAGCGGGCCTACGGTGTTCGGTATTTTTAAAGACCAGGACCGGGCAAAAAAAGCGGCCAGGAACCTGAGGAAGTATCATCATCAAACCTATGTGGTCAATACCTATAACAAATAGTAATTCCGTACAGAAGATTGTTTCCGGAAGATAAAAGGAAATACTGTACATGGAAAGGAAGGAAAAATCGTTGAAAAAAAACATTTTGGTAGTTTTAGGAGGACAGTCGGGAGAGCATGAGGTCTCCCTGATGTCGGCCTTATCAGTACTGAAGGCCGTCGATGAAAAAAAATATGGAATCGTTCCCGTGGGAATATCCAAACAGGGAACCTGGAAGTTTTTTGATGAACCCCTAAATACCCTAAGGGAGAAAAGCTGGCAGGAACTGCGGGATTATCTGGAAAAAGAAGAGGAGCAGGATCTTTCCCTTCGCACCAATACCCAAAAAGATCCCAAGGGGCAGCTGGTGTTATGGAATCAACACCGTAAAGAAGCCATTGACCTGGTATTTCCCGTGCTTCACGGCCCCTTGGGGGAAGACGGCACCATTCAAGGGATGTGTGAGATGTTAAATGTGCCCTATGTGGGGGCGGGGGTACTGGCCTCTTCCGTAGCGATGGATAAGGCGATGACCAAAAACATCGTAAGCACCCTGGGGATTCTTCAGGCGGAGTATCACCTGGTTTTAAAAGAGGAGTATCAGAAAAATGAGAAGGAAAGAGAAAGGCAGAAACAGCTTATTGAAAAGCGCTTTTCCTATCCCGTGTTTATCAAACCCGCAAATCTGGGTTCCAGTGTGGGAATCACCAAAGCTCATAATGCTCAGGAGCTGTTGGAGGGCATCGATTTAGCTCTGAGTTTTGACCGGAAGGTTTTGGTGGAAGAATTCATCGATGCCCGGGAAATTGAATGCGGCATACTGGGGAATTACAGTCCGAAAGCCTCCCTCCCCTCGGAAATCATCCCCCATAATGAGTTTTATGATTACCGGGACAAATATTTTGACGGAAAAAGTCAGTTTGTGATTCCCGCAAAGCTCACCAAGGAACAGCGGGAGAAAATTCAAGACCAGGGAAAAAGGATTTTTAAGGCCATGGGCTGCACGGGCCTGGCCCGTATTGATTTTTTTGTGGAAAAAACCACGGGAGCGATCTATTTTAATGAAATCAATACCATGCCCGGTTTTACCAAGATCAGTATGTACCCTAAAATGTGGGAAGCCACGGGGATTGCCTATGAAGCCCTGATCGAAGAGTTGATCGAACTGGGATTTCGCCGCTTTCATAAAAATGAAGGATAAAGCATAGAAAGGAAAGATGAAATGAAACAGCAGGTACAAGTAAAGATCATCGGTACACAAAAAGATGCTCAGGGTGAGGAGAACGTTATAGAACTGGTCACCGAAGGTACTTTTTTTAAGAAAAACGGAAAGTATTATGTAATTTATGAAGAAACGGAACTGTCAGGCATGGAGGGTTCTACCACCACCTTGAAAATTGATGGTGAGGACCGGGTCAATATCCGTCGTTTCGGCAGTGCCAAGGCGGATATGATTTTTGAAAAAGGGAAGACCTACTCTACAGGCTACGAAACGCCCTACGGTCTTGTGGAGATGAATATTACCACCCACCGGATATCGGTTTCCGTCAAAGAGGATGTGCCGGAAATATTTCTAAAAATCCAGTACCGAATTAAAGTGATGGGAAGCGAAGACACCATGAATATTTTGGATATTTCTATTTCTTAAAGGGGGGGAGCCTATGTCATTCGAAATCGGAGAAATCAGTTTTGATCTCAGCGTAGTTCAGGAATATTCCCACTGGATCTATGCCCTGGGGATCTTTCTTATTGTCAGTGGCCTTCGAAAACCCATCAGCGTATATACGATGAAAATTATGCTGGGGCTAACTGCGAAGACTAAGACGGACTTTGATCGTAAAATGGTAAAATCCTTTGAAGGTCCTTTTCGATTTCTCCTGGGCTTTTTAGGGATATACATCGCACTGAGACTATTGAATCTTCCGGAGAATATAAATGTTGTAATACTCAGGATTTTCCGCTCGATTTTTATTATCGCCATTGCCCGGGGATTTATGAATTTATTCAATAAAACCTCCGGGATACTGGAAAATCTCGCCAAACGTTTTTCCGTGGAAGTGAATGATATTCTAATCCAGTTTATCGCCAAGGGAATCCGGGTCATTATTATTGCCTTAACCATAAGCATTGTGGTCCAGGAATGGGGGTATAATGTAAACAGTTTTGTGGCGGGTCTCGGGATCGGGGGCTTAGCCTTTGCTCTGGCAGCTCAGGATACCTTAGCCAACCTTTTCGGCGGTATGGTGATTACCCTGGACAAACCCTTCACCTTGGAGGATTGGATTGAGACCCCCTCGGTGGAAGGGGTGGTGGAGGAAATTACTTTTCGAAGCACCCGGGTTCGAACCTTTGCCCAGGCCCTGGTACATGTGCCCAATGCCACCATCGTAAAAGAGCCGATCACCAATTGGAGCCGAATGGGAAAAAGACGAATCATGTTTACGCTCGGGGTAATGTACTCCACTCCCCGGGGAAAATTGGAAGGGTGTACCCGGTTGATCGAGGAACTGCTTATTAACCATGAGGAAATCGATAATGAATTTATTGTGGTACGCTTTAATGAATTTAATAACAGTAGTCTGGATATTTTTATCTACTGCTTTGCCCTAACCACCCAGTGGGGGGAATTTTTAAGAATTCAAGAGGATATCAACTTTAAAACCATGGACATTCTGGAAAAAGAGGGGGTATCCGTGGCCTTTCCTTCCCGGAGCATTTATTTTGAAAATCAAATCCAAAAAGAAGTTTCCGGATCAAAATGCACCGGAAAAAAAGAAAAAGAAAACGGGGATGGCATGGATGAAGACGTTGTAGGGGGAAGAGGGCAGGCGTAACAACACCATGATATTTTGAAAATAGCAGGTATAAAGAATAACAGGTATAAAGAATAACAGGTATAAAGAATAACAGGTATAAAAAATAACAGGTATAAAAAATAACAGGTATAAAAAAACCCTCCAGGCGGAGGGTTTTTTAAGTGACAGGATGAAGCCGTAAATTACAGGTTCATCTCTACGTTGAACTGCTCTTTGTATTCGTTAACTTTCTCGGTATAAAGAGCTTGTTGTTTTTGCATTAAGAGGTTTTGCATTAACTGTCCCTTTACTTCTTCGAAGGATTTTACCGAGGCTTCGGTCTTTTCCTCCACTTTAATTAAGTGAACACCAAACTGGGTTTTAACCGGAGCACTGATGGTTCCTTCCTCCATGTTAAAAGCCGCTTCTTCAAATTCCGGCACCATTTTTCCTTTAGGGAAAGCACCGAGGTCGCCGCCCTGTTCTTTAGAGGGGCACTTGGAGTTTTCCTTAGCCGCATCTTCAAAGCTGATGTTGCCGGCGTCGATGTCGCTTTTCACCTGGGCTAGGGCTTCTTCATCATCCATAAGAATGTGCTTGCAGGCCACTTTTTCCGGCTCTTGGAATTGGTCTTTGTTGCTTTCGTAGAATACTTCCGCCTCTTCCGGCTTTACTTCCGCATCTTTGATGGTTTTGTTGATGGCGTACTGCTTTAGGAAGTTATCCTTGATTTTTTCCAGCTCCTGTTGGAATTCCTCGTCTTTTTCCAGGTTATTTTCCTTGGCTTTTAAGAAAAACAGCTCTTGGTTTACCAGTTCCTCCACTAGGGTTTTTTTGCCTTCTTCCGATTGAAACTGCATGGCTCGTTGGGGATCTAAAGACCCTAATAAGGCATCCACATCCTGTTGGGTGATTTCCCGTCCTTCCACCACGGCTAATACTTTGTTTTCTGTAGTCATAAAAGTAAACGCTCCTTTATATTTATATTCTTAGCCATCATAACAAAAAAACCCCCGTATGTCCAATTTTTGAAGCGTTTTTCAAGGTTTTTCCCTTCCCTCCGTCTTAAGGCGGAGAAAAAAACCGCCTCAAGGTTCTTGGAGGAAAAAAGAATATACCGTATACTGAATGTACAAACAAAGGAAAGAAAGGAGTGGTGATCATGAAGACAAATATAGGCAGACCTTTTATCGGAATCCTGTTAATCACCCTGGGGGTTTTATATCTGCTGACGAATATCGGGGTGATTCCCCTGGGCCTTCGTGAAGTGCTATCAAATTACTGGCCGGCAGTTATTATTCTCTGGGCAGGCTATCGGTTGGTGGAAGGCTTCTTTTTAAAAACCACAGGAAAGCATAAATTCAATCGAATTTATTGGTCTCTGGGATTTATCATTATCGGCGGGGTGCTCTTGGAGAATCGGGTTAATTATGTTACCACGGAAAGCATAGGATTATGGAGCATCCTGTTTTCCATAGTGATTATCTATGCGGGGCTAAGCATTGTGTTCTTTAAGTCCAATAGTATGGAGATTCGCTTTGATGGAAAGGAAGCGGGGGGAAAATGCCATAAGACGGCTAAAGAGCAGCCGGAAGGCTTTGCAGGGGCCTTTGAAGAGGAAAGGGAAGAGGATCATCCGGGAGATGAGAAGGCCGGGTATTCCAAGGATGAAATAAAAGAGCGGATCAAACAGAAACAGCAGGCAAAAAAAGAAAAATTTCAACAAAAAAATAAGAAGGATCGGAAGAATTATGGGTATAAATTCGATAAAGACCGTTTTCATTTCGTAGGAGAAATCCGTCTGGGAGACCAGCCCTGGGCACTGGAAAACAGCAGCTACAGTTTAGGGGTGGGAGAGGTCTATATGGACCTTACAACAGCTCTTTTGGAAGAAGGGGTAACCTATATAAACCTCTCCGGTTGGGTGGGGAGCGTACAAATCGTTGTTCCCGAGGACCTGGCCATCGATGTATCCGCGGATGTGAATATTGGAAGCGTGGAGATTTTCGGCGAAGAACAGGAGTTTTCAAGACATCATAAAAACCGGCGCTCCGGGGTATCCTCTAATTTGCTGTGTTATCGAAGTGAAGACTATGATGAGGCATTAAAAAAGGTTCGAATCAACGCATCGGTAAATATCGGAGAGGTTTCCGTAAAAAAGGTGGGATAAGATGAAATTCTTAAAAAATGTTTTTGTACGTACCACAGAAGGTAAAAGCGTACAATTTGACATTGTAAAGAAGTTTTGGATCAGCGGACTGATCACCGTCATATTTTCCATACTGGGGATGCTGATTCTTAGCCTGCTGCTTACGGAGGGGATGAGCAACAACTACTTGGAAGAGAATCTGGGCATTACCTTTTTATCCCGGGAGTACTACCGCTTATTATTTATTATGGCAATCATCGGTTTTTTTGCCGCCCTTGGGGCCACCATCGTTATCGGACTGCCAGTGGGAAGAACCCTTCGGACATTGCTTCATGTTATTCGGGATGCTAATGAAAAACTTTCCCGGGGAAAACTGGATTACCGCCTCAGGATTCGAGGCTACATTGAGCTGGAAGAGATCAGCAACCAGTTTAATCGCATGGCCCAGCGAACGGAAAAACAGGTAGAATCTTTGCAGCGCTTGATCAATGAAAATAATGAACTGTTGGCAGGGGCAGAGGAAGCCGCCTCCTCCGAGGAGCGCAGGAAAATTGCCAGAGAGCTTCACGATGCCATCAGTCAGCAGCTCTTTGCCATAAATACCACCGTGGCCGCCATTCCGAAATTAATGGACAAGCGTCCCGAAGAGGCTAAAAAATATTTTAAAATGATCGAGAAAATGGTCTCCATGGCTCAGCAGGAACTGCGGGCACTAATTATGCACCTTCGTCCGGTGAGTTTGGAGGAAGACTGTTTAAAAGAAGGGATTGAAAAGCTTCTTGACGAATTGGATGGGAAACATGAAAATATCGAAATTTATCAGGAGCTCCACAATATTGAGGGGCTGGCTCC
This sequence comes from Isachenkonia alkalipeptolytica, assembly GCF_009910325.1. Taxonomy (NCBI): domain Bacteria; kingdom Bacillati; phylum Bacillota; class Clostridia; order Eubacteriales; family Clostridiaceae; genus Isachenkonia; species Isachenkonia alkalipeptolytica. The sequence goes on along the minus strand of NZ_SUMG01000005.1, from coordinate 109,710 downwards.
GGGATTGGAAAACAATATTTTTCGGGTTAGCCAGGAGGCCATCTCCAATATTCTTCGTCACTCCAAGGCTACAAAGTTTTCGTTGAAGCTGTTTCAAAAGGAAAAAGTGCTCACCTTGATTATTGAGGATAACGGCGTAGGCATCAAAGATTCCGACGATAAAAAATCATCTTATGGAATGGCCACCATGCGGGAGCGCATTGAAGAACTGGGGGGCCGCTTTGATGTGATTTCCTTCCCGGAGAAAGGAACAAGAGTTGAGGTACGGGTGCCCATCGGGCTGCAAAGTACATTTAAGAAAACCGTAAATCGGTCACCGGTTAAAAAATAATGATAGGAGGGTTTAATTTGGAAAAAAAAATCAAAGTAATGCTTGTGGACGACCATGAGATGGTACGGATGGGCCTTGGGGCATACATATCCACCGATGAAGCCATTGAAATCGTAGGGGAAGCGGGAAGCGGTAAAGAAGGGGTGGAAATGGCCATTGAACGAAAGCCTGAAGTTATCCTGATGGACCTGGTGATGGAGGGGATGAATGGTATTGAGGCAACCAAAGCCATCATGGAAGCCTTTGAGGAAAGAGGCTGGGAAGTTAAAATTATTGTCCTGACCAGTTTTATTGAAGAGGAAAAAGTTATGCCCGCCCTGGAGGCAGGAGCTTTCAGTTATCTACTGAAAACCACAAAGGCGGAGGATATTGTCCGGGCCATAAAAAAAGCCCATGAAGGGGAGTCGGTTCTGGAGGGGAAAGTTAGCCAGGTAATGCTCAACAGCAGCCGGAAAAAAGCGGAAAAACACGAAATTTTAACGGAAAGAGAGTTTGAAGTTCTGTTGGAACTGGGCAGAGGCAAAACCAACAAAGAAATTTCCGAAACCCTGTTTATCGGGATTAAAACCGTGAAAACCCATGTAAGCAATATTCTGTCCAAGTTGGAGCTGGAGGATCGAACAAAGGCCGCGGTATATGCAAATAAACACCATTTAGTGGATGAAAAAAAATAAATAGAAAAAACCCTTTACAAAGAACGAGCGTTCGTATATAATGGAAACATGAAGAACAAACGTTTGGATTCGCCGAGGATCTATAAAGGAGGGTGTGCCATGAAAGTTTTCGTATTTTCCGGAACCATAAAAGATTTAAAAGCCTATCTAAAGGAATGGAAGAAATAAGCCGAAAAACCCTGTACAGGGTTTTTTTCTTTTTTTGCATATTTTTGCCCTAGGAAGCAGGAAGGAATAAAACAAAAGAAGTTTTCTAAAATACCCTGTTTTTATCCCGGAACATTGGATATGTACTAAGGGAATGGGTTTATGCAAGGATGCTAAGATAATACCCGAATCTTTCCCATAGAGTCACTGTGGAGTCCGGGAATCAAGTAGAGGTTAAATAAAGGCAGGAATGCCTGAAAGTAAGGAAGTGAAAGCGTGGACAAGCAACAGCGATTTCAAGATACCAAGGAGGAGTTTTTTCAGGGCAGTGAAGTCTTGAGGAAAACAAACCGCTACTTTCCCCTGAAGGTGGCCGGGCTTTATTTGCTTATCGGTTTTCTTTGGATTGCTTTTTCCGACCAGGCAGTGGAAGGAATTTTAAGAAACCGAGAACAGATCGCAAGAGTACATACGCTAAAGGGCTGGTTTTACGTAGGGGTGACCGCTGTTTTGTTATACGGGTTAATTAAGGGGAATCAGAGGGGGATGAAAAACCTTTATGCCCGGCTGGTGAAAAATTACGAGGAACTGGAAACCCTTCATGAGGAGTTGATCTCCACCGAAGAGGATCTGGAAGAAAAATATAAAACCCTGGAGGAAAATCAAAAGAATCTTCGAGTGCTGAAGGAACGCTATCAACTGGCCTTAGAAGGATCCAAGGACGGGCTTTGGGATTGGAATGTTAAAACCGATCAGTTTCTTTTCACAAAACCGGAAGAATTACTGGGCTACAGGGACACGGAAGGGGTTCGACGACAGCGAGACTGGCTGAACTTGATCCACCCGGAAGATCATGACCGGGTAAAACGCCGTATGGATGAGTATTTACGTGGAGAAGCCCACAGTTATGAATCCGAGTACCGCATACGCAATCATAAAGGAAATTACCTATGGATATTGAGTAAGGGAAAAGGAATTTGGGACGGGGAGGGGCGTCCCCTGAGGGTGTGTGGTTCCCATACCAATATAACCGAGAAAAAAATTCAGGAAAAACGTATTGAAACCATGGCATATTACGACAGCACAACAAAGGTGCCGAACCGATTCTGGCTTGGAGAGTACCTGGAAGGTCAGCTTAAAACCGGCAGAAAAGAAGAAAAAGTAGCGGTTTTCTTAATTGATTTGGACAACTTTAAAAAGGTGAATGATATTTTGACCCATGAAATGGGAGATCAGTTTTTGATGGACATTGCCAAAAGACTGCAGAGCAAACTGAAGAAGGGAGAAATCCTGACACGGTTTGGTGGGGATGAATTTGTGGTGGTGAAAACCGGGGATCCCGATCAAAGGAGCATTCATGCAACGGGGAGTCGTATTCTGGATATCCTAAAGGAAAAAAGCACCGTAAAGGGCTATCAATTTTTAATTACGGGCAGTATCGGTATTGCGGTTTACCCTGAGCACGGGGGGGATAAGGATACCCTCTTGCAAAATGCGGATGCCGCCATGTATGAAGCAAAAAAAGGGGGGCGGGATCGAATACGCTTTTACACCCGGGAAGTGAACGAAAAAATCCGGGAAGACATCATCCTTGAAAGTGATCTTAGAAAGGCCCTGGAGGACAAGGAGTTTATCATACAGATCCAGCCCTTAGTACAAGTGACAACCGGTCGAATTATCGGAGGCGAGGCCTTGCTGCGTTGGAACCATAAAACAAAGGGGCGGATTTCCCCGGCAGAATTCATTTCCGTTGCCGAGGATACCGGAATCATTGTGCCCATCGGTGAAAGAGTATTCAAGGAGGTTTGTGACTTTACTAAAACCCTGATGAATCAAGGGATCCTCCCGGTGCCGGTTTCCGTAAATTTAGCTGTGCCCCAAATTTTACATAGTGGATTGCTGGACAGCATTCATAGTGTATTGAAGGAATCGGATTTGGAAAAGCCCCTCTTGGAGGTGGAGATCACGGAAAGCGTAATCATGAACAATCTGGATTATGCGGTGACGATTATGAACAATATACGGTCCATGGGAGTAAAAGTCGCTTTAGACGACTTTGGCACCGGTTATTCCTCCCTCAGTTACTTGAAAAATCTGCCCATCGATAAACTGAAAATTGATAAAAGTTTTATCGATGATATTGTGGCCAGTGATAGTGAGCAAGCCATTGTGAAATCCGTGATCGATATGGCAAAGAGTCTTGGGATTGAAACCGTGGCGGAGGGGATTGAAATGAAAGAACAATGGGAGATCCTTAGGAAGTACGGATGCGATGTGGGTCAGGGTTACTATATGTACCGGCCCATGGATTTAGAGGATTTTCGGGAGGTTCTGGAAAAGCAGATGAATGGGTAGTAATGGTGAGAAAAATTATACATAAAAATCTATTTTTATGCTTGACAGGGATTGAAGGAAGGATTATAATACTAATAATTTATAAACTGTAACAATAAATCTAAAGACGATGATGAGAAGAGTATATATTCATTGGATTTACAGAGAGCCGGGTGGGTGAGAGCCGGCATGAAAAGGATATTGAAAAACATCTCGGAGTCACTAACCAAAATGGAGGTTTCAGAGTAGGCTTAGTCGGATCCCCACCGTTATACGGGGAGCTCTATCGATATAGTTATCCGTAGAGATCATGAGTGGGCTTTTTTAAAGCCAATAAAGGTGGTACCGCGAAAATCAGACCTTTCGTCCTTTAAATTTTATTTAAGGGAGGGGAGGTTTTTTTATATAGAAATTTCATCCATGGCAGTAGGGTAAGGAAGACCGGGATGGAAAAAGTGGAAACTAATCATTGAAAGTAGGAAGAAAAATCAACAATAAAAGGAGCGAGTACAATGAATGGAGAAAAAAAACTGATACTGCCGGAGGGATATAAAACCCCTTTGGATATTCGAGAAACCGCTGTAGCGATAAAAAAAGTCAAGGATCATTTTGAACGACGATTAGCAATGGCTCTAAACTTAACAAGAGTTTCCGCCCCCCTATTTGTAAGCCCGGAAACAGGACTCAATGATAACTTAAACGGTATCGAGCGGCCGGTGGCCTTTGATGTAAAGGACTTAGGTCATGCCCCGGTGGAAATTGTCCACTCCCTGGCGAAGTGGAAACGAATGGCCTTGTACCGGTATGGTTTTCATCCCGGAGAGGGAATCTATACCGACATGAATGCCATTCGAAGAGACGAAGTCCTTGATAACACCCACTCGGTGTATGTGGATCAGTGGGATTGGGAACGAATTGTAACAAAGGAGGAACGGTCCAAGGAAACCCTTCGGGAAATGGTGGAAAAGCTGTACCGGGTGTTTAAAGATACGGAAAAACTTGTGACAGGGACCTATCCTGAACTAAGACCCACCCTGCCGGATGAAATCACTTTTATCACCGCCCAGGAGCTGGAAGACCGTTTCCCGAAACTAAGCCCGAAAGAGCGGGAAGATGCCATTACCAAAGAAAAGGGCGCCGTATTTTTGATGGAAATCGGAAAGAAACTACAAAGCGGAGAAAAACATGACGGCCGGGCCGCAGATTATGATGATTGGTCTTTAAACGGAGATATTCTGTTTTGGTTTGAACCATTACAAGGAGCCTTAGAGCTCACTTCCATGGGAATCCGAGTAGACGGTCAATCCTTGCTGAAGCAGCTGGAAGAAAAAGAGGAGACCTATAAAAAGGATTTGGAGTACCATCGTATGGTACTGGATAATACCCTTCCTCTGACGATTGGGGGGGGCATCGGACAGTCCCGGATCTGTATGTTTTTTCTTCAAAAAGCCCATATTGGAGAAGTTCAGGCAGGGATATGGCCAAAAGAGATGATTGAAACTTGCCACACCCATGGAATTCCCCTTTTATAAAAAATTAGCGAGATCATAAAAACCACCCTGAAGAACTTTGGGGTGGTTTTTTAAATGGAATAAGGGGATTTTTTTGCAGGAAGGGAGTTTGTAAATGTTTCACAAATTGTGCTTTAAAAAAATGGAAATAATAATAAGGCCTACAAAAGAATAACCAATCTTTAATAGTTATTTATTTAACAGTTGAATTATTCTGTCTATTGTACTATAATCACAATTATAGAAAGAGAAGTTGCGTCTGTCTATAAAGTATTTACCGAGAGGAGTGTAATAAACATGGAGAATGTAAAAAAGACCCCCCTTTATGAAGAACATCTAAACCTAGAGGGCAAAGTAGTGGATTTTCATGGCTGGGCACTTCCCATAGAATACGAAGGAATTTTACAGGAACATCAAGCCGTAAGAGAACGGGCGGGTTTATTTGATGTATCCCATATGGGAGAACTGCGGATCAAAGGTGATCAAGCCGAGGCCTTTGTACAGTACTTAATGACGAACGATATTACAACGATGGACGACGGACAGATTGTATACACCTTCATGTGTTATCCCCATGGAGGGGTGGTTGATGATTTATTAGTGTATAAATATGATCGGAAACATTATTATCTCGTAATAAACGCATCCAATGTAGATAAGGATTTTCAATGGATCCGGGATCAAAAGAAGGATTTTAAAGTAGAGGTCCAAAATGAATCCGATGAAGTGGCGGAAGTGGCCATACAAGGGCCGAAAGCCGAAGAAATACTACAAAAGCTCACGGATACCCCCTTAAAAGAGATCACTTTTTTCACTTTTAAAGAGGGCGTGAAAATCAGCGGGAAAGATTGCTTAGTCTCACGAACCGGCTATACCGGAGAGGATGGTTTTGAGGTATACATGAAGCCCGAGGATGCCCGGGAGATATGGCGGGACATTTTGCGTGTGGGAAAAGAGGAAGGCATTCAGCCGGCGGCCCTGGGAGCCCGGGACACTCTTCGGTTTGAAGCGGGATTGCCTCTTTACGGAAATGAACTGTCCAAGGACATTACCCCCCTGGAAGCCGGGTTCGGTTTTTTTGTAAAGTTCACCGAGGATGATTTCATCGGAAAAGAAGCCCTTCAAAAGCATAAGAAAGAAGGGGTCCAGCGAAAAATCGTAGGTTTTGAACTGATGAAAAAAGGCATTCCAAGGGAAGGTTATGAAGTGTATAAAGAGGGGCAAAAAATCGGGGTAGTGACCACCGGTTATCTTTCTCCCACCTTAGGGAAAAGCATCGGCCTTGCCTTAGTGGACGTTGAGCATGGGAAAATGGGAAAGACGATTCAAATTAAAGTACGGAAGCGGGAGATTGATGCCCAAATTATTTCGAAGAGATTTTTAAAATAAGGATTGAATTTCAAAGATTTGGATAAAAATACAGTACAGTGAGGTTCAAAAAGAACCGAAAAAATCAATAAAATCAAAGGGAGGAATTTAAATGAGTGAATTATTTTTTACGAAAAGACATGAATGGGTCAAGGTAGATGGGGAACAGGCAACTATCGGAATCAGTGATTATGCCCAGGAACAGTTAGGAGACATCGTATTTGTTGAGCTTCCTGAAGTGGATGAGGAAATTGAACAGGGAGATGAATTCGGGGTTGTGGAATCGGTTAAAGCGGCCTCAGACCTGTATATGCCCATCAGTGGAAAAATAGTGGAAATAAACGAGGAACTGGAAGACGCACCGGAGCTTGTGAACGAAGATGCTATGGGAAACTGGATGATCAAAGTGGAAGTCAGTAATAAAGAAGAGTTGGAAGACCTATTATCAGAAGATCAGTATAAAGATTTCTTAGAGGAGGAGTAAACATGTTTCCTTATATAGCCAACACCCCGCAAGATGAAAAAGACATGTTAAAGGCCATCGGATTTAATTCCATTGAAGAATTTTTTGAAGACATTCCCGGGGAACTTCGATTGAACCGGGATTTAAATCTGAAGCCTGCTATGACTGAGGGGGAAATCAAAGTTCATATGGAAGCCCTTGGAGGAAAGAACCGGGGAAAAGAGCTGGTGAATTTCCTTGGAGGCGGGGTTTATGACCGACACATCCCCTCCGTGGTCAATCATGTGATTTCCAGGTCCGAGTTTTACACCGCCTACACCCCTTACCAGCCGGAAATCAGTCAGGGAACCCTGCAGGTCATCTATGAATACCAAACATTAATTGCCAATTTAACCGGCATGGAAGTTTCCAATGCATCCTTGTATGATGGGGCCAGTGCTGTGGCGGAAGCTGCGTTTATGGCTGTGGATAAAACCCGGAACAAAGAGATCATTGTACCGGATAATATCCATCCCAATACCCTGAGGGTCTTGAGAACCTACCTGAGATTTAAAGACCTGGAGCTTGTAGTAATTCCCACAAAGGAAGGCACCTTCTCCAAGGCCGCTTTAGAAGAAAAAATCAGCAAAAATACAGCGGGAGTCCTGGTGCAAAACCCCAACTTCTTCGGATTGGTAGAGGATGAAATTGAAGAGATTGTAGAGCTTACCCATAAAAATAAAGCCCTGCTTATTATGAGTGTGGATCCCATTACCTTAGGAGTACTGAAATCTCCCGGAGATTACGGTGCAGATATCGCCGTAGGGGATGGCCAGTCCTTGGGTAACGGTTTGAATTTCGGGGGACCCTACTTTGGATTTATGGCGGCAACGAAGAAACTGATACGGAAAATGCCTGGGCGAATTGCAGGAGAAACCGTGGACAAAGATGGAAAACGGGGCTTTGTGTTGACCCTTCAGACAAGAGAGCAGCATATTCGAAGGGAAAAGGCCACTTCCAACATTTGTACCAATCAAGCCTTAAATGCTTTAGCGGCCAGCGTTTATATGGTAGCCCTGGGAAAAAAAGGCATTGCCGAGGTGGCAACCCAGAGTGCCCAAAAGGCCCACTATTTATACAATCAAATCATAGAGAAGACCAACTTCAAGCCTGTATATGATAAGCCTTTCTTTATGGAATTCGGTATCACCGGGGATATTCCTGCTGCAAAGGTGAAAGAAGCCCTGCTAAAAGAGGGAATTCTTGGAGGCATTGAGCTTCGAATATGCGGAGATCAATTTAAAAACGCTCTTTTAGTGGCAGTAACGGAAAAACGGACAAAAGAAGAAATGGATCAATTTGTTCAGGTATTGGAGGGATTACAATGAAAACATATGAAACGCTAATTTTTGAACTTTCGAACCCCGATCGTAGAGCTTTTGAAATCCCAAAAGTTGATGTTCCGGAAGAATCCTTAGAAAGCTTTTTACCGAAGGACGCCCTGCGGGAAGAAGCTCCAGAGCTTCCTCAGGTAAGTCAGGTGGATTTAATGCGGCATTATACCAACCTGTCTAACCGGAACTATGGTTTGGATACCGGTTTTTATCCCCTGGGATCCTGCACCATGAAGTATAATCCGAAAATCAATGAGGATATGGCAAGGCTCCCAAGCTTTACGGAAACCCATCCCATGCAGGATGATTCTCTAGTCCAAGGGAATCTGGAAATGATGGATAATCTGGATCAAATGCTATGCGAAATTACGGGCATGGATAAAATGACCCTGCAACCCATTGCGGGATCCCATGGTGAAATGCTTGGGCTGATGTTGATGAAAGCCTACCATGCAGATAAGGGAGATCATAACCGAAAGAAAATTATCGTTCCCGATTCTTCCCATGGTACAAATCCCGCCAGTGTGGCTATGGCAGGCCTGGAAGTAGTAACCATCGAATCAAAGGAAAACGGTGAAGTGGATCTGGACGCATTACAAGAGGCGATGGGCGATGATGTGGCAGGACTTATGCTCACAAACCCCAACACCTTAGGTCTGTTTGAAAAGCAGATTCAAGAAATTGCAAAAATGGTTCATGAGGCCGGCGGACTCCTTTATTATGATGGAGCCAATACCAATGCCATTATGGGCATCACCCGTCCCGGAGACATGGGCTTTGACATTGTGCATCTGAATCTACACAAAACCTTTACAACCCCCCATGGCGGCGGCGGACCCGGAAGCGGACCGGTAGGAGTGAAAGAACGATTGATTCCTTATTTACCGGTACCTTTTGTAGAGAAGAAGGAAGCAGGCTATAAGTTAAGCTATGATGGGCCAAAATCCATTGGTAAAATTTCAAATTACTACGGAAACTTCGGAATCTATCTAAGAGCTTACGTCTATATTTTAAGTATGGGCTACAATGGACTGAAGCGGGCCAGCGAAGTGGCGGTACTGAATGCCAACTACGTAATGTACTCTTTAAAGGATCACTATAAACTGGCGGTGGATCGACCCTGCAAGCACGAGTTTGTACTCGCCGGTATCAATACGGATATTGCAGAAATGCCCACGGTAAATATTGCGAAACGACTGTTGGACTACGGCCATCATCCGCCAACAGTATACTTCCCCCTCATTGTGCATGAAGCATTGATGGTGGAGCCGACGGAAACCGAGTCGAAGGAAATGCTTGATGATTTCATCGAGGCGATGAAAGCGATTGTGGAAGAATCTAAAAATGATCCGGAGCTTGTGAAAACCGCTCCCCATACTACCCCGGTACGAAAGCTGGATGAGGTGGGAGCCGCAAGAAATCCTATCGTTCGGTGGGAACCGGAAGAATAATATAATAAGGCGGTGTCAGTTTCAATGAAAGACGTAATTGTAATTGGAGGAGGTCCCGGAGGATACGTAGCAGCCATACGTGCTGCACAGCTTGGGGCCGACGTGACAGTAATCGAAAAAGAAAACTTGGGAGGCACTTGCCTGAACAAAGGTTGTATTCCTACCAAAGCGTTGTTCAAAAATGCGGAGATGGTACACTCCATCGGTACCATGAAAGAATTTGGAGTAAACCTGGAGGGGGGCTTTACCATTGACATCCCTCAAATCCATAAAAGAAAAGAGGAAGTGGTCTTTAAGCTTGTGGACGGAGTCCGGAGAATTCTTAACTCCTATGACATCGAGACCGTCTATGGCGAGGCAACCATTAAGGATCGAAATAGGGTAAAGGTTCAAAAAAATGATGGAGAGACGATAGACGTTGAGACGAAAAACATCATCATTGCAACGGGAGCCACCCCTTTCATACCGGAAAATCTTCGGGTTGATCATCCCGGTATTATGACCAGCGATGAAATCATCAACTTTGACAACATCCCCAAATCCCTTGTAATTATCGGGGGAGGAGTAATCGGTATGGAGTTTGCGAACATCTTCCATGCCATGGGCACCGAGGTCCACGTGGTGGAGCACAACGAACGGATTCTTCACCGTTTGGATAGCGACCTTTCCAAACGACTACAGGCCCATGTGAAAAAGCAGGGAATGAAAATTCATAATAATGCTTTAGTAAAGGAGCTGAACCCTCAGGAAGACGGCAGCATCGAAGTGATCGGTGAAAGAAAGGGAAAAGAGCTGAAGGTGGATTGTGAGAAGGTGTTGGTCGCCGTCGGGCGAAGACCGAACCTTGAAGGAATGAATTTAGAAGACCTGGGAGTTCATCACTCCCCGAGGGGCATTGAAGTTAACGAAAATTATGAGACCAATGTGGAAGGCATCTATGCCATTGGAGATGTGACCGGGGGCATCATGCTTGCCCATGAAGCCTCTCACCATGGAATCATTGCGGCAGAGGCGTCGATGAACAAGCGAATAACCCACAACGGATCCACTATTCCAAGCGCTATATTTACTTCTCCGGAAGTGGCAACCGTGGGGCTTAGCGAAGAAGAAGCCAAAGCGAAAAAAATGGACTACGTTACTTCGAAGTTTATGTTCGGAGGAAACGGGAAAGCCTTAGCCATGGGAGATACCCAAGGGTTCATTAAAGTCATCGCCAATGGCGATACCATTGTAGGGGTTCACATTATGGGTCTGAATGCATCGGATTTAATACACGAAGGTGTACTTGCCGTAAGCAAGGGTATGAGAATCGATGACATCACAGGAACCGTACATGCCCACCCCACGATGAGTGAAGGTTTTGCCGAGGCGGTACTGGGCCTTAAGGGGGTTTCGATCCATGCCCTGGCTTCAAAGAAAAAAAAGAGTAAGGGTTGAAAATTAGTAAAAATATAAGTAAAAAAATAGTGACCTTGCCAACCAAACCCCTAATAAAGTTTGGACGGCAAGGTTTTTTTAGCAGAACATTGTATTATTTGAAAATTTATTATAAAATGAAAAATAAGCATATTAAAAAAATTTTATAGACAGTGGTATAGTTTTATAAGAAAACAGAAATTTTTACTAAAACAAAGGGGGTGGGTCCCTAGGGACCGGGCTTATGAGTGTGGAAATTATTAAAGAATTTCGAGAGAAAATGGTGGAAAATGTATCCAAAGTGATTATAGGAAAAGAAGAAGTCATAGAATTGTTAACGGTGGCCTTTATATGTGACGGACATGTACTTCTGGAAGACGCACCGGGATTAGGGAAGACCAAGTTGGTTCGATCTTTTGCCAAAACCATCGGATCGAAATTTAAACGAATTCAATTTACCCCGGATTTATTACCTTCGGATTTAACGGGGATTCATTTTTACAATCAAAAGACCATGGAGTTTGAGTTTCGACCGGGACCGATGTTTGCCAATGTAATCCTGGCTGACGAAATTAATCGGGCGACGCCAAGAACCCAGTCCAGTTTGCTGGAAGCTATGGAAGAGCACCAAATTACCGTTGACGGCGCTACCAGACAATTGGAAAATCCTTATATGGTCCTGGCGACACAAAATCCTATTGAAACCCATGGCACCTTTCCCTTGCCGGAAGCCCAGCTGGACCGTTTTTTTATGCGTATTTCCATGGGGTATCCATCCCGGGAGGATGAATTGGCGATTGTGGATAAGAATCTGGAAGCCGATCCCTTAAAAGTGCTGGAAGAAAAAGTGGTAAGCGGTGAAATTGAAGCGTTGCGGGAGGCCTATAAAGAAGTATCGGTATCCCAGGATGTTCGAAGTTATCTGATGGATATTATCGAAAAAACCCGGGAGGACCAAAGACTGCTTTACGGCGTCAGTCCCCGGGGGACCATTGCTCTTTACAAAGGAGCTCAGGCCTATGCGGCTATACAGGGAAGGGATTTTATGATCCCGGAGGATGTAAAAACCATGGCCAAGTATATATTAAACCATCGAATCGGATATAAAGGTTCTTTTAAGAATCGCCATCTTTATGACGGCATTGAGAAAATATTAATGGACATTGATACTCCCACGGAAAGCAAAGTAGGTTAGGGGGAAGGACATGATTCAGCTATTGATCATTTTAATAATTATTGGTTTACTGTTCAATCAATACACCAAAGAATACAGTCTGGAAAAAATGGATTATCGCAGGGAAATCCGAGATAGCATCCTGGAAATTGATGAGCCCTTCTATATCCACAGCATTGTGGAAAATCGAAAGTGGCTGCCCCTGTCTTTTTTGCAGGTGAAGGAAAAGTATCCGAAGCATTTCGACTTTGTTCATAAAAACAATGTTCAGGATATCGGATTAGCAAAAGTCCATACCATGACCCTGAGCCTGTTGCCCTATCAACGGATTACCCGAAGTTATCAGCTGGTGGCCCATAAACGGGGAAGACATTTTCTTCAGGAGGCCATCCTCATTTCGGGAGATTTCATTGGACTTCAAACGGTAAATCGAATTTTTGATCAACAGAGCCAGGAAGTGGTGGTACTGCCTAAGGCCGTGGAACTTAACCAAGAGTTGGAGCCCTATGGGAATTACTACGGAGACATTTCCGTAAACCGTTGGATCATTGAAGATCCTATTATAAACCGGGGACTCCGAGAATATACGGGAAATGAGCCGGAAAAGCATATCCACTGGGCATCCAGTCTTAAAACCGGAGAGCTGTTGGTGAAAAACTTTGATTATACGACGGACCACTCGGCGGTGCTGGTACTGAATACCGCCATGAGCAAGTACTCCTGGGGGAAGAAAGACCCGGATAAAATCGAAAAGTGTTTTTCCCTTAGCCGAAGTATACTGGAAGACTTCGAGGGGACAGGAATTCCCTATGGATTGGCCTCTAATGTAGGAACCATTCATCAATATTTTGGGAAAACCCTAACGGATATCGGGTACGGACCGGGGCATCTCAGAGGTCTCCTGGAATCCTTAGGGCGGGCGGAGTATTACTCCAGAAGTTCCTTTGGAGATCTTTTAAGGAAACTGAGGGAAAGTCAGGACCAGAGCCGGACTTATGTGTTGGTGACCCCCGGTATTATAGAGGAAGACTTATCGGGTTTGGAAGAACTGCGAAAAGTTGCAGGGAAAGTGGTACTGATTACCCTAAACGAAGATCATTTAAGTGAAATATCAACGAAAATTGAAACCTACCGGGTTTCAATGGAAGATTAAGGAGTATGGCTATGGAAAAAATCAAAACCTTAACGTTGCTACATTTAATCAATGTGTTGTCATTACTGTTTATGGTAGGAAATGTATTGCTTCGGTTATTTCATGATGGGCACCATTACGGCGGACTTTTTCTCTGGTCCCTATTGATGAGCGGTGGGATGTTGTTTTGCAAAGGGAAAACCCGTTTTTTCGGGGGATGGTTACTACCCTGGGTGCTTTTGCCTTTGCTTATGGAAATCCCTCTATATCAAATAGGATATTTAGCGGTGGTGGGACTTTTTATACTCCTTCTTTTTTATAAGAACATGGAAGACCCCCATTATGATCGAATAGAACATGAATTTGGCGTAGGGATCGCTATTGCCGGGGTGCTTTGGTTTTTTATACTGCTGATGGGCGGGGTCCGACTCTTCAACAATGTTGCGGCGGGCTATTTATTGATATACATCCTATCCGGAGTATTGATGCTTCGAAGCCTGCGGTACTTAGAGCATAGCGGCGATCATGAGCAGCTGAAAAGAATCAACCTACGTTCTGTGGGCATCGTCGTGGTTCTTAGTATCATTTTGAGTACGGACTTCTTTATGAAATTCTTTCAACAAACACGAAGCCTATTGTGGATGGGATACAATCTATTGATCGATGTAGTTCTATGGGTACTTTATTGGCCGATTTATTACATTGGCACTTTTATCAATTACATTATTGCTGCCATTATGCAAGAGCCCCAAGGTTTTACGGAGGAGGGGGGGCAGGATGTTGCGGGAGACATGCAGGAAATCCACGAAAATGTAAGGGCAACCCCCGTGGCAGAAAGTCCCGTGTTTCGCATATTAATCGCAATTATATTATTTGCAGCAGTATTTTTTATTCTATATAAGGTTTATACGCGAAAAGCTATGACCCGAAGAATCAACGAGACCTATAGTGAGAATAAAGAGATGATTTTGCCAAATAAAAAAGGAGATTTATGGAATGCGATAAAAAGTCGTTTAAAACCAAAGACCAAGGAAGATCGTATCAGGATTTACTACGGAGAATTTTTAGAAAAGTTGGAAGCACAAGGTGCGGTTTTACTGCCCTCGGATACCACCCAGGATTATCACCGGAAGGGGAAAGCTTTTTATTCCGAAAATGAACTCGCCCGTTTTCGTAGTATCTATTTGCAGGTTCGTTATGGAGAAAAGGCGATAGATTCGAAAACCTATAAAGAGGCGAAGGGAATCTATGGAAAATTCATTAATAAAGAGGAATAACGGATCTATACCGGTGGTAATAGGGAAAGCTTAAATTGAAAAGCGCACACATAATATTTCTTTTTAAAAAAACTGTAAACACCAGCGGTCCCGCTTCGGGACCGCTGGTGTTTTTGAAGGTTTAGCTTTGCTTAGGGGACGGTTGATGAGCACGGAAGTATTTCAGAAAAACCTTACGGGCTTCGCCAATCATATATAAGGAACCGACCCCTAGGATCATTCCCGATGGATCCGTAATACTCAGGGCTTTAAAGCTTGCTTTGGAAATGGAAGGTTCCAGGAAGGTGTCCACGGCGTAACCCTGGAGTTGCTCTTTTAACTGCTGGGGCGGCATGGCCCGGGGATTCAGAGGTTTGGTAAGGATCACCCTGTCCACATAGGGGATGATCTCCGAGAGAAAGCCCTCCACATCCTTATCTTCCAACATCCCAAGGATCAAAGTAATGGAGTACTGCCTACAGTGTTGGTCTAAGGTCCCGGTTAAGGCTTTTGCGGCGGCGAGGTTATGGGCCCCGTCAACGATGGTTAAGGGCTCCCGGCCCAAGACCTCAAATCGTCCCGGCCATTGCACAGCAAATAGGCCCTGGGCAATGCTATCGAAGGTCATCGGAAAAAGGCCCTGTTTTTGGAGAACGTAAAGGGCAAGTAAGGCCGTAGCCCCGTTAAACACTTGATGCTTTCCCGGGAGTCGAATTTTTGTTCTTGAGCATCCTCCCGGGAAAGAAGTAAAGTCTACCGAAAAGCACTGTTCTTCTAAGGAGCTGCTGTGTATGGTTACCTGGTTCGGTTCAAAGGAGTACAAAGGACTGTTTGATTTCCTGGCAATGCTTTCCAGAACCCTCCTGGCCCGGGGTTCCTGGGGAAATAGAACCACAGGGACCCTCGTTTTGATAATGCCTCCTTTGTGATAGGCGATTTCTTCCAGGGTATTGCCGAGCAATTCGGTATGATCCAGTCCGATTTGAGTAATGACAGAAAGAATGGGGTTATCAATAACATTAGTGGCATCTTCTCGGCCTCCTAAACCCGCTTCCAGAATGAGTAGGTCCGTGGATATTCGGCTAAAATAATAAAAAGCCAAGGCTACATAAATCTCAAACTCCGTCGGATGGGATTTCCCTTTAATCAGCATTTTTTCAACGGCAATTGCTAAGGTTTCCAAGATCTTCTCAAAGTCCTTTTGCGGTATTAACTCCCGGTTAAAACGAATCATCTCCCGGGGATCATGAAAATAAGGGGAAGTGAAAAGCCCCACCTGATAGTGGTTTTCCATAAGCATGCCTTCCAGAAAAGAAGCGATGGAACCTTTGCCGTTGGTACCGGCAACATGAATAATCTGTAGTTTTTCCTGAGGGTTATCCAGTTCTTCAAGTAAGGCTTTGACGGTATCGAGGCCGGGAATACTGCCGTACTCTTTGGCCCGGGCAATAAGAGGGTGTATTTTTGGGGTTTTCATGGGAACCTCCTTGGGTTTTAATCAAGGAAAGCCCTCTGAAACAGAGGGCTTTTCCGAGGATGTGCGTTTTAGATCAAAGAATATGATCAAAGGACATGACTAAAGAATATCATTAAAGCTTTAGGGTTCTCTCCTTAAAGGATTGAAGGACCCCGGACAGTGTTAAAATCACCACCGTGGTGATTACTGCCACAAGTCCGTAGATCGTCGCCCTAAGGGGAAGAAGCACTAAATAGGCATCTCCCAGAATCGTGGATGCCCAGTAGGTATCCAGGGTAAGGTTTACCAAAAAGAATATCAAAACCATGGATACTGCGGCATTGAACAAAGTGAAGGTTTTTTTCTTACCCAGCTTGCTGCGGGTGAACCAGACAACCATTCCGGGGATCATCCCCACTAATACGGAACTTAGAGTAAAACCGGGGTGAAAGCCCCCGCCGATCAACATGACCCCGATGATGTCCTGGATAAAACCGGCCAGGGCCCCGGCAAAGGGACCAAAAAGCATGCTGGCAATGACAATGGGGATTCGAGCGATCCCGATTCGCAGGGTGTGATTTGCAAAAATCATGGATAATTGACCGATAACCACGGACATGGAAACCAACAGTGCAGAGGTAACTAAGGCTTTGATAGGAAGCCTTGTACCCTGGGTTTTCGGGGCGGGGGACTTAGGTGTTCTTTTGTTATCAATCATAACGGTCACCTCCTTTCTCTTAAGTTAGGCATGGAAGCTCCAACATTAAGAGAAATTTGGTGAGATCTCCAATGGTGGAGCAGCGGAAGCGTCGTTACAACGCGATAAGAATCTTCGTTTAGAAGCAACTTCCCATCTTCTAACACTTAACGCATAACGACTACTCTGCCCACGTATTCATCTTGATAATATCCCCTTAGAACAAAAAAGTAAAGGGAATACACTAAATATTAAGGGTTCAATAACCCCAAACCTTTTAACAAGGGGCGCTTTCCTCTCCCCGTTCGGCGATCAGTTTATCCGCCAAGGCATCTGCAATAAGGGCACATTTTTCAAGGTCTTCCGCTTTAGGGGAGGATTTTGCTTCCACAGAGTCCTCCACCAAGTCCCACTTGATATTTTCAGCGAATTGTTTCAGGGAGGAGACCCCGCCACCGCTCCAGGAAGCGGTTCCGAAAATACCTAAGTATCGATTTTTTAGCTGAGAGTTTTCTATCTTATGGACCACGGTCTGCATTGCAGGGAACAGTCCTGTATTGTAGGCACAGCTTCCCAAAAGCACCCCTTTAAAACGCCAAAGATCACTGATGATATAGGATACATGGGTTTTGGACGCATCATAGATCCGAATGTTTGTAATTCCTTTTTCCGACAGTCGTCGAGCCATGAGATCCGCCATCTTCTGAGTGTTTCCATACATGGACCCGTAAACGATGACCACTCCTTCTTCGGTTTCCGCCCGGGACCACCGGTCATAATAGTTCACAATACAGCTCGGATCCTTTCGCCAAACCGGCCCGTGGGTAGAGGCGATTACATGCAGGGGAATTTGAGCATCCTTAAGTTTTTTAATGGCCCGTTGTACCATGGGGCCGAACTTGCCCACGATATTGGAGTAATAACGGCGGATTTCGTCCATGTAAAATTCCAGGTTAACTTCATCGTCAAAAATCCCTCCGTCCAGGGAGCCGAAACCACCGAAGGCATCTCCCGAGAATAAAATCCCCTGGCGCATCTCGTAGGTCATCATGGTTTCCGGCCAGTGAACCATGGGGGTCATAAAGAACTTCAGTTCATGCTTTCCAAGGGACAGGGTATCGCCGTCCTTTACTTCATGGTAGGGGCTTAAGTCGCCGTAAAAGTTTTCAATAAAGCCGAAGGTTTTGCTGTTTCCCACAATTTTCACATTGGGATAGCGTTGGCGAACATCTTTAATAGCCCCGGAGTGGTCCGGTTCCATATGGTTGATGATTAAGTAATCAACCTCTCGATCTCCAAGGATTCCTTCGATTTTTTTTATGAATGCGTCCATCTTCGTATTCTTCACGGTATCGAATAAAGCCACTTTTTCATCCACAATCAGGTAAGAGTTATAGGACACCCCCCGATCTAAGGGCCAGAGGTTTTCAAAAAGTCTGGTTTCCCGATCGTTTACACCGACAAAATATACATTTTTACAAATTTGGTCCGTATGAATCATAAAATTCCTCCTTTATAGTATTATAATACCCTATTGTACATATTCTCATTCTTAGTTTATTATAACATGTTCTAGTAGAATGAAAATATGTTTTCAAAGAGGATTTTTTGGTATAAATAACACTACAACCAAAGAAATCATAGGATATAAAGCAGTAATCTTAAGAGCAGGAGGAATTTTTATGAAAACATTAATCGCCTATAGAACCAAATATGGAACGACCCGGAAGGCGGCGGAAAAAATCGCAAAGAGATTGCCGGGTGAAGTGGATCTTTTGGATCTAAAAGAGGAAAAAGTTTCCGATGTATGCATTTATGATGTGATTTTGATTGGAGCTTCCGTTTACGGAGGAAATATACAAAGAGAGGTCCGAAGTTTTTTTGATCAGCACAGAGAGGATTTGATCGTCAGACCCTACGGCCTTTTCATTGCGGCGGGCAATACTTTAGAGGTGGAGAGAAATTACCGGGTCTATGTAGGAAAAACCATTTATGATTATGCGAAAATAAAGGAACACATTGGTTATAGTTATGATTTCTCAAAGATGAATTTTTTTGAAAAAACCATTATCAAAAAAGTATCTAAGATTACCGAAGACACAGAAAATCTGGACATGGAGGGAATCGACAGAATTGTTCAGTGGGTAAAAGAAATCGAAAGCGGGAAAGGTAAACCGACGGAGGAAAAAGCCCCGGAAGAGGGAAAAGCCCCGGAAAAGGAAGACCTGTTGACCGAGTGATGGGTTACAACAACAGGGGATGATTCGGGAAGCAAAGTTCAGAAAACTAAGCACAGGAACCATAACATCACCGTCCTTTCCAATGGAAGGGCGGTTTTATCTTTGCTTTATCCTCCTTGGAATCTATGGTAGAATGAATTATTATCAATGAAAGGAAGCGAAAATCATGAGATTAAAAGAAATCCTAGAATTCGTTGAAAGTATAGAACATAAGAATCACGGGAACATAGAAATTTCAGGCCTTAGTTATCATTCCAAGGAGACAGAACCGGGGGACCTGTTTTTTTGTATTAAAGGCTATGAAACCGACGGGCATAAATACTTACAGGATGCGGTGAATAATGGAGCCGTGGCGGCGGTGGTGGAAGAAATTCAACAGGAGATTGCCATCCCTCAGATAAAAGTGAGCAGCAGCCGAATTGCTTTGGCAAGAAGTGCTGCAAACTTTTACGATCATCCCTCAAGGAAACTTAATGCTATAGGCATTACAGCCACCAACGGGAAAACCACCACCTCCTTTATGGCCCATAAAATATTGAAGGATCAACAACTTGAAGCGGGAATCATCGGTACGGTAATGGTGCAGTACCGGGATAAAAAGATCCCCTCCCTGCTTACCACTCCGGAATCCTTGGATCTTCAAAAACATTTCAGCAACATGGTAAAGGAAGAGGTGTCCCATGTAACCATGGAGGTGTCCTCCTCGGCCCAGGAGCTTCATCGGGTGGAAGCGGTGGATTTTGACATTGTGACCTTAAACAATATTTCCCGGGAACATATCGATTCCCACGGAAGTTTTGAGCGGTACTTTGAAGTGAAATCCCGACTGATTACACGGGCAAAAAAAGACAGTGCGGCGGTGCTGAATTTGGATGATTCTTACTCCAAGGGGTTAATAACGAAGACGAAGGCCAAGGTCTTCACCTTCGGCATCGAAGACTCCGGCGGAGATTTTGCAGTGAAAGATCTGGATCTGTCCACGGGAAGAGGGGTTTTTACCCTGGCGATTCAAAGAGACCTTGAGCATAAAGGGGTCCGGATTCCCAAGGGAGAAATGGAGATTAGACTTTCGGTACCAGGTTTTCATTCCGTCTACAACAGTGTGGTAGCGGCGATTATCGGTCTGTTGTCCGGGGTGGATCAAGAGGGGGTTCGAAAATCCCTAAAAGATTTTCGCGGTGTGGAACGCCGTTTTGAGTTTATCTATGAGGAGGACTTTAAGGTTGTGGATGATCATTTTGCCAATGCGGGAAACATCCATATGACCCTGGGCACCTTAAAGGAAATGAACTATAACAACCTCCATGTACTTTACGCCATCCGGGGAAAACGGGGGATTGCGGTGAACCGGGAAAACACCGAAGCCCTGGTACAGTGGTTGCCAAAACTCGGGGTAAGGGAACTGATCGCCACAGAAAGCGTATCCCATGTAATGGAAAAGGACCGGGTGACCCAGGAGGAACGACGGGTTTTTGAGGAAGTCACCGGGGAGGCGGGAATACCCACCACCATCATTCAGGAGTTGCCCCAGGCCATTGAAAGGGTGATGGAAAAAGCTAAACCGGGAGATGTGGTCCTCCTTGCGGGATGCCAGGGAATGGATTACGGCGGAGAGATTGCCCTGCACCTTCTTGCAAAGGGCAGGGAACCCGCGGAACGAGAACGGATTTTAGCCCCCTTAACGGATCGGGTGGCGGGAATTTCATAGGCGTCGGAACAGTAAAGGCTTTGATTTTAAAGGTTGAAGCATTGAAAACCACAAGAGGTGGGATATAAAATGTGAGTGTTCGGATATAAAAAGTGTTAAAATATAAAAACATGACGATAAAACCCCCCGTATCTTTTGGATACGGGGGGTTCAGTGTTTGTCTGTTATTTTTGCATGCTTTCAATAAACCAAAGCTGCTTCTTGTAAAACTCCACATGCTCTTCGAACATGCCTACCGCTACGAAATCCCCTTTTTCATCGGCTTCGTTTCGAATTTCCACTGCCAGGGCGTTCATCAGCTCAAGGTCTTCTTTTAGGTGGTCCAGAACTTCCTGGGTTTTGTAAGAGGTTTCATTGAGCTCCTTCATGGTAGCCTTATCCAGATAATCGGAAAGTTTTGCTAAGGGCTCTCCGCCGTTCATTTTAATATACTCCGCAACATCATCATACTTCTGGAAGACATCATCGTAAAGCTCCTCGGTAAAGTTGTGAAGGGCCACAAATTGTACTCCTACTACGTTCCAATGCAGATTGTGAAGCTTTACATTCCATAGGGCCAAGTTTGATAAATACACATTTAATTTTTCCATAATTGTTATTACCTCCATTTATTTTTTGTTTTTTTTGTTTTTCTATAATATAATAATAACAATAATCAAAAGTTCGTTCTAGACACAAATTTGTTTGTTAACATTGTATAGAAAAGGGGTAGATATGATGATTAGAGTAGATGAAAGTTTCGAAGAGGTCCACGGCATCATTCGTTCCCGGTGGATACCGGAAATCCTGGACTCCATTAAAGCGGGGAATCACAGTTATGGAGAAATCCTGGACTCTATTGATTATATCAGCGGGACCGAACTGAACCGAAAGTTGAATCTATTAGTAGAAAAAAGAGCCCTGGAAAAACGGGAAGAGTCTAACCGAAGTCATTATGATGTTTTGGAACTAGGAGAAGACCTGCACCATATCTTTTATCATCTGGTGGAACTAAAAGAGAAATATTTCTAGAGGACCGATGACAGCGGGACGGAGTTTTTGTCATCTCTGCTTTCCGGTTGTAGCCGGTACTTTTCAGCTTAGGAATCCATATCCGGTAGCTGATGATTAAGAGGGAGTAGCCCTTATCGGATCAGGGATGTTCGAAGCCAAAGTCAAAAAAGATTTCCGGGATCAAAGGAGGTGGGATCCATGGAATTTACAGCCCTTCAATTATTATTAATCCTGGCGGGAATTTTGATATTTCTCACCGTGTTTATTGGAGATAAAGCCAAATGGCGGGAATTCTACGGGGGTTCCCAGAGGAATTTCACGGAAGTGCAGGGGGTCTTTCAGTACCTGCGGGATCAGGGCATAAGATGTCGACTGAAAACAAGGATCCAGGGATTCAGCAGAATGCAAAACGCTCAGATGACCACTGCGGTAGTGGAAGTCCATAAAGAGGACGTGGAGCGGGCAAGGCAGCTGATGAGGGAGTACAATAACCGAAACAGGAGAAAATAAATTATTAAAAAGCATGCTACGATGAATTTAGACAACATAAAGGATCCCCGGAAAGGTAATATGACTTTGGGGGATCCTTTTTCTTATTTTTGCATTCTTTTATGACTTTGTTGATAGGACGGCTACTCTTTCGGGGAGAAAAGAGGACAGTGACTCCGTCTTGCTGTGACCTCGGGAGAGAAGATGACAGGAATTTTGTCCCGCTGTGACCTCGGGAGAAAAGATGACAAAAACTCCGTCCCGCTGTCATCGCTGTCATCGGAGTGGTTGTACCTTTCGATTTATCGAAAGATGACAAAAACTCCGTCCCGCTGTCATCTTAGGCTTTTAAGAATTGGTACTGGGCAACGAAGAGCTTGTAGTACATGGACCGGTTTTCTAAGAGCTCGTGGTGACTGCCGGTTTCTAAGATTTTGCCGTCGTGGATTACCATGATCCGGTCGGCGTTTTTGATGGTGGATAGGCGATGGGCGATCACAAAGGAGGTGCGGTCCTTCAAGAGGGCGCGAATTCCTTTTTGTACCAGGATTTCCGTTTCCGTATCGATGCTGGAGGTGGCCTCGTCCAGGATTAGAATCTTAGGATCGTTGAGGACCGCCCGTGCTAAGGCCAGTAGCTGTCGCTGGCCGATAGAGAGCTTCGAGCCCCGTTCATTGATTTCCGTGTCGTACCCGTTCTCCAACGCCATAATAAAGTTATGAGCATTGACCACGGTGGCGGCTTGGATGATCTCTTCATCCGTGGCATCGGGTTTTCCATACTTGATGTTTTCCTTAACGGTGCCGGAAAACAGGAAAGTATCCTGCATCATTACCGCCATCTGGCTTCGAAGGGAATCCAGGGTCACTTCATTGATATCATAGCCGTCGATTTTTACCACGCCTTCGGTGACATCGTAAAAACGGCTGAGAAGATTAATGATCGTGGTCTTACCCGCACCGGTATGGCCGACCAGAGCCACAGTTTCCCCTTTGTTCACGTGGAAACTGACGTTGTCCAACACCTGCTCCTCCCGGTCATAGGAAAAGCTTACGCCTTCAAAGGTGACTTCCCCTTCAATGGGAGGCAGTTCCTTGGCATCCCGCTGGTTTTCGATATCCGGGGGCGTATCCAGGATTTCAAAAATCCGTTCGGCGCTGGTCATATTACTTACGGTGACGTTATAAAAGTTCGTAAGGTTAATCACCGGTCGCCAAAACATGGTGATGTAGCCCATAAAAGCCACCAGGACCCCGATGGAGATTGTACCGGAATCGATCAGTCGCACCCCGACCCAAAAAACAATCGCTGTTCCGAATCCCCAGGAAAGAACCACCATGGACCAGAAACCGTCAGCGAAGCGAATGGCCCCGATGAAGGAATGATTCAAGTCTTTTCCCAGGCCGAAAAAGGTATTGCTGGTGTGGCGCTCCCGGGCAAAGCTTTGCACCACCCGAATGCCTGAGTAATCCTCATGGATGTAGGCATTCAGGTTGGAATTTTTCTTTCTAAAAACCTGCCATTTTTTTCGAAAGGTACTCTCGATTAAGATCAGTCCCCCCATGAGCACCGGAAGGGTGATAAAGGCGGCGATGGCCAGCTGATAGCTCATCCAGAACATAATTCCGGAAATGGCAATCAGGGTAATTAAATCCGGAATGACCACGGTGACGCTGTCCGTAAAAAAGTTGGTCAGGGCATTGACGTCCGTGGTGATTCGGGCGAGGATTTTCCCCACGGGACGGCTATCGAAAAAGGAAAAGGAAAGCTTTTGAATATGATTGAATAAGGCTTCCCGAATTTCCATCAGGATTTTGTTGGTAGTGCGACCCATGATCGTGATCCGCTTTTTCGAGGCCATCATGGATATCACATTTACCGCCACCATAATGCCTGCTAAAAGGATCAGGCCTTTAGTATTTTCCGTGGCAATAAACTCATCAATCCCGATTTTGATAAAGTAGGGATTGATAATATTTACCGATACCGCAATGATCATCAGGATTAAAGCCCAAAGGACACTTTTTTTATAGTTTTTCAAGTAGCTAAGCAGTCGTTTGATAACCGAAAGGCGAAGGGATTGCTGAACCGCTTCATCTTCCTTGAAGGTATTAACCGACATAAAAACACCTCGTTTCTTATGGTTATTTTTTCAATCCCTTTTTGTCGGGAGGGTAAAATCTTTTATTGTTAAGGTTTATTATTCTTTAACCAGAATGTTTACCGAAGCCAGCAGGAAAATCAGGGGTAAGCAAAACAAACAGGCTTCGACATTGAAGTTTCTTGCCTTTAAGCAACGCACAAGTCTCAGGATGAAAAAAGTAATAATTGACATCTAAATCACCTCTTTGTTCAGTAAGGTCACATCTCCCAGTTGATTCTTATAAAGGTTGTAATAATAGCCCTTTTGATTGATTAGCCGGTGATGATTTCCCTTTTCAAGAATGTTGCCCTCCCGTAGGATAAGGATCTCATCGGCGTCCTTTACCGCAGAGATGCGATGGGCTATGATAATTTTCGTGATATCCCCTCTTTTGTTTAAGGCCTTTTGAATCTGGTATTCCGTCTCCATATCCAGGGCGGAGGTGGCATCATCAAAGATCAGAATGGGGCTCTTTTTCAACAGGGCCCGGGCAATGGAGATCCGTTGTTTTTGTCCTCCGGATAAGCCCACTCCCCGTTCGCCGATGATGGTTTCAAGGCCCTGGGGCATCTCTTGAATAAAGTCATAGACCCGGGCATCCTTCATGGCTTCTTCGATTTCCTCCCGGGGGGCCTCTTCGGATCCGAACTTGATGTTTTCCAGTAAGGTATCGGAAAAGAGGAAGGTATCCTGCATGACGACGGAAATACTTTGTCGAAGTTCCTGAAGATCCTGCTTTCGTACATCCACACCATCCACTAGGATTTGTCCCTGGGAAGTATCGTAGTAGCGAGGAATCAAATTGGCCAGGGAGGTTTTCCCGGA
Organism: Isachenkonia alkalipeptolytica; assembly: GCF_009910325.1. Classification (NCBI taxonomy): domain Bacteria; kingdom Bacillati; phylum Bacillota; class Clostridia; order Eubacteriales; family Clostridiaceae; genus Isachenkonia; species Isachenkonia alkalipeptolytica. Next base: position 84,529 of record NZ_SUMG01000005.1, on the reverse strand, counting down.
TCCGGTGGCGCCCATAATCGCTATGGTGCTGCCGGGTTTAATCTCTAGGTCTATATGATTAAGGATTTTTTCCTTGCCGTACTGAAAAGTTACATTTTCAAAGGTAACCGCTCCCTGTCGTCTTTCAGGGGAGACGGGATTTTCTGGGTTTTTAATACCGGGGACTTCATCCATGATCTTAAAGATTTTCTTTAAGGAAGCATTGCATCGGGACAAACTGTTGGTCAGCCAGCCGAGAAAGCGCATGGGCCACACCAGCATGGATACAAAGCCGTTAAAGGCCACCAAAGATCCGATGGTCATCTGTTCGTTGATGACGAAAACCCCTCCCACCAGGACCACCAGGATCGTGGAAAAGTAGGATAGAAATTCGATCTTGGGATGAAAATTTCCCAAGATGTTATTTCGCTTAAGGTTTAACTGGTAAAGCTTTTTATTTTCCCGGCGAAATTTTTTCTTCTCCAGTTTTTCCCGATTTAAGGATTTTACCAGGCGCACCCCGGCAATATTTTCCTGGGCTTTCGTATTCAGCTTTGCGTCCTGGTCACTGATCTCTTCGTAAGCCGTACTCATGTTACGATCCATTTTAACGGCCAGGTATCCGAGAAAGGGGAAGACCAAGGTGCAAATCAAGGCCAGTTGCCAGTTGATGAAAAACATCATGGTGGTGGCAGCGATCACATAGAAAATCTGCTCCAGGAAAAAGCCGGCCACAAAGCCCACCACTTCCCAGACGTTGTCCACATCCCGGGTGGTCCGGGACATGATTTCCCCGGTGTTGGTTTTGTCAAAGTATTCAAAGGGCAGACTTTGAATGTGGTCAAAGAGATCCCGGCGAAGGTCCAGGCCTACCTGGATGCCCGCATAATCAAAGAGAAATTCCCGGATATAACCAAAAACCGCCCGACCCAGAGTAATAAAAATCAGTAACAGTAAGAGTCCGTTCAATCGATGAAACTCCCCGCCCACAATGACATCGTCAATGATCACGCCGGTGATCATGGGGTTGATCATATCCAGACCAATGAGAAAGAACATGGATATGGTGGGGATGATAAACAGCATTTTGTATTTTTTCATATAAGTAAAGATTCGCTTCATAATTTTCCCTCCCTGTCAGAACTGGGAATCCTTGCGATTTATCCTGGAGTCCCGGAGTCCCCGGTGCTTTTTTAAAAGATTTTGAACCTGGGGTCTCTTTCTTCGGCAAAGAAAAAGACCACAGAATGTTCTGTGGCCGAAGTAAGACAGAGTCTTGAGGTGTATTTCTATCCCTTTTAAAATCATTCCGTAATATCAGGGTTCTTCTTAAGGCATAGAGCCGGTTTTTTGCAGAAGAAGCCTCTTATTATTTAACGGTAATTTTAGCGGTAAGAATAGAAAAAGGCCACAGCCACGATCGGCTACAGCCTAAAAATCCATAGAAATAGGCCATAACCGCTCTGCCATGACCTAAAGTTTATATGTAATAAAGGGATGAATCAGAAGAAGGTGCATTAAAACACTTCTGTTATGCCTTTAAAAACTTCAAATCAAAAATGCAGAGGGATCGTGATGAGTGATGGAATTATTTTGTTGATCAAGATCTGTGTTGCCATTAAACTTCATGCCAAAGGTGACCACGGTCATTCTTCGTAATTTAATCATCATTTTCGCCTCCTATTCCTTCGTATTTTTGTGATCGGATTTATTTCCTATTTCACACTACATATATTATACCTAGGTACAATAAAAGTCAACTACTTTTTATGAAATATTTAAAATATTTTCAAGAGGGAAAGGGTCTTTCAAAAACCTAGAAATATCCGTATAATTAAAAGAGAAGAAATCCAAAGTCGAAACCGGACTTAAAAATTTAAGGAGGCGTCAAAATGAACATTAAACGATATGAAGGAACGGGAAGGATGAGCCGGGCAGTGGTGCATCATGATACGGTGTATTTGTGCGGACAAACCTGCGGGGAGGCAAACACCGACGTAAAAGAGCAGACCAAGGTGGTCTTGGAGAAAATTGAAAAACTGCTGAACCAATATGGTTCCGATAAAAATCATATTCTGTCCACCACCATTTACTTAAAAAATATAGAAGATTTCAGTGAAATGAATGAAGTTTGGGACAACTGGGTGGAAGCGGGTTTTGAACCGGCAAGGGCCTGCGTGGAAGCCAGGATGGCAAGGGAAGACCTGCTCGTTGAAATGACCGTGGTAGCGGCGTTGAAAGCCTAAAGAGCCCCTAAGAAAATTGCCGGAGCCGGGGGTAGTGAAAGGAGGACTGGGAATGGATATATTTTTTGAAATTCACAAGGAGTTGCCCAGGGAAGGTCCCGGGGATACGGAGTCGACTCTTAAGGCCCTATCCTTTGTTCCGGAGATCCGGGAGGATGGAAGAATACTGGATATTGCCTGCGGACCGGGGATGCAGACCATTGATTTAGCAAGAAATACCAAGGGAACCATTGAAGCCCTGGATACTCACCGGCCTTTCCTCGAAGTGCTGGAGGAAAAAATACGGGAGGCCGGTTATGGTGATCGAATCAAAACCAGAAATCATTCCATGTTTCACTTGGATTACGGGGAAGCATCCTTTGACCTTATTTGGTCCGAGGGAGCCATTTACATTATCGGTTTCGAAAAGGGGCTGAAGGCTTGGAAAAAATTCTTAAAGCCCGGGGGACATATGGTGGTGTCGGAACTGTCCTGGTTGAAAAAAAAGATTTCCAAAAGCCCTCAAGCCTTTTGGGGGAAGCATTATCCCGGCATCAGCACCATATCCAAAAACATGAAAATCATTGAAGACAGCGGCTATGTTCCCCTGGCCCATTTTATTCTTCCAAAGGAGGCCTGGTGGAAGTTTTATTACCGTCCACTGATCCGGCGGATTGAAAAATTGAGAGTGGAGCATCAGGGAGATGGGAAATGGGAGCGCAGCCTGGATGAGGAACTGGAAGAAGTGGAGCTCTTTAAAAACTACTCCTCGGAATACGGCTATGTATTTTATGTTATGAGAAAGATTGAATAATGCGGCGAGCAGTTTGTACCTTCCGGGGCTGGGTTACAAAAATCTTCGGGGAGGAAACCTTGTGTCTTAAAGGAGAATGGGGTACGATACTAGCATAAGAAAAGAATGACCGATGTCCCAGCCTTCAAAGGAGTGTATGATGAAAAAAACACATGTAAAGGGGTTACTGATCATTGCCCTGCCCTTAATGATACAAAACACCCTGCGGGGCCTGTTGGGCTCCGTGGATAAATTATTCGTGGGCCAGCTGGGAGAACAGGCCATTGCAGGTGTTGGTGGATCCAATCAGCTCTTTAGCTTATTTTTGACCATATTCATGGCGATTTCTGCGGGGCTTTCCATTCTATTGTCCCAATACCTGGGGGGAAAGAAAATCCATAAGTTTGGGAAACTGTTTTCCACAATGCTGAGCACGGGACTGATGATCGGTGTACTGGTCACGGTGCTTTTTCGTTTCCGTGGGGAGGTTTTTCTTACCTGGCTAAACATTTCCGGGGGAGCTTTGGAGGAGGCCACGGCCTATTTCTCGGTTATCGCCCTGTCCACCACCCTGTTACTGCTCTCCGCCAGCTTTTCCGGAGTCTTTCTGGCCCTTAAGAAAAACACCTATCCCATGGTGGCCACCTTCATTTCCATGGGGATCAATACAATGCTGAATGCCTACTTTATTTTTGTGCTGGAGTGGGGGGTTACGGGAGTGGCGTACGCCACCTTGATCTCAAGAGCCCTGGAGTTTGGGATTTTGCTCTTTTTGGTCAAGGGATATTTACGAAAGCTTAACATTCCCTTTCGACCGGGTTTTGATCCCCTGCTGTTTAAAGTGCTGGTGTCCATAAGCGTGCCCATGGCCTTGGACGGTGCCGCCTGGCAGCTGGCCATGACGGTGTATACCCGGATTATTTTCACCATCGGGGTTCAGGAAGTGGCGGTTTATGAAATTTTAAAGATTTTTCAAACCATTACCTTAACCGCCATTTCCGCAATGGCAGCGGCCAACGTGGGGATTGTCGGCGCCGAACTGGGGGGCGGTGCCTTTCAAAGGGCCAAGGAAAAAGCCAATGCGGGGATCCTCACCGCCTTTATTGTGGCTACGGGACTAAATATAATTATTTTTACTTTTTCCAGAGAAATTTTCAGTCTTTTCAATTTGGAAGAGACCACCCTGAATATGGGATTGCGGGCGGTTCCCTTAGTACTGATTATTATTTATACCCAGATTCTTAATGTGATCTTTCCCTATATTCTCCGAAGCGGCGGGGATACCTGGGCGAATCTATGGATTACCATTTTCGGGTTTTGGGCCCTGCAGATTCCTCTGGCCTGGCTCCTGGGAATCCGACTGGAAATGGGAATCCAAGGGGTACTCTACAGCATGCTTGTGGCGGAAGGGGTTAAGGGAACCCTGTTTTATCTTCGCTACCGTCAAGGGAACTGGCTGAAGAATCTGGCGAGGGAAAATTGAAGGTCCTGGGTGCCAAAAACCGCTCAAGAGCTGAGTGTTATCGGTGTTCAACCCGGTTAAGTTTTGATATAATCAAGGGGATAAGGCTGAAAACAAAAGGAGAAAATCATGGAGGAAATCACACGAAAAAAAATGCTGGTACTGGCCCTATTCGCCGGAGAGATCATGCTGAAAAACGGAGGGGAAACCTACCGGGTGGAGGATACCATTACAAGACTTTGCAAATCCAGGGGATTTAAGTATGTAGAGAGCATCGTTACCCCTACGGGGATCTACATTTCCGTGGACCATCCCGATGAAGCGGGAAAAGAGGGGCCGATGCACTCCTTTATCAAGCGGATTAAAAACCGGCAAATCAATCTGGAAAAAGTGGCCAAGGTCAATGACTTCTCAAGACGGTTTGTCCAGGAAGGGCTGACCCTTCAGGAGGGTATGAAAAACTTAAAAGAGATAGAAAAGAGTCCGCCCCCCTTTACCAAGTATCAGGTGGCATTTTTCGGCGGGGTGACCAGCAGTTTTTTCATTTTATTACTGGGGGCAAATTTCCTGGAGTTTCTAAGTGCCTTTGCGGCCACAATTTTTGTTACATACACCATTACGATTCTGGCGGAAAAGGATTTCGCAAGCTTTACCATTCACCTGGTGGGGGGAGCCCTGGCCGCGGCACTGGCCATCCTGCTGGGACAACTGCATCCGGAAATCAGTATTAATCGGGTGATTATCGGGGAAATTATGGTCATGGTTCCCGGAGTGGCCATCACCAACGGGGTTCGGGACTCCATCGCCGGGGACTTAATCTCGGGGATGGCCCGGGCGGGGGAGGCGTTAATTGTAGCCATAGCCATTGCCTTCGGCGTAGGATTTGTTTTGAATTTATGGACTTTTTTTGGGGGAGGATTATAAAATGTCGGTTGCACTGAAATTTGTTTACGCCTATATTGCCACCATCGGTTTCGCGGTGCTGTTCCAAGTGCCCAAAAAGACCTTGCTTCGATCGGGGTTCGCAGGAGCTCTGGGGTGGAGCGTTTTTAATATAATCAATCAGGAGTTTAATTCCGTCGTGGTGGCCACATTTCTGGCAGCCATGGTCCTTGCCATGATCGGAGAGCGGTTCGCCAGAACGGAAAAACAACCCTTCACCGTATTTATCATTCCCGGGATTGTTCCCTTGGTGCCGGGAGTGGCCCTGTATAACACCATGATTGCGATTTTGGAAGAAAATTATAGTTTGGCCGCCGAGGTGGGAAGTGAAGCCATACTGATTGCCCTTGCCATTTCCGGAGGACTGACCATCGTGCTTTCGGTGAACGCCTACCTTCGGAAGAAGCGAATGGCCCTGGCGGAGCGGCGAGCCATTAAGATTCAGGAAAAAAGGAATAAAATGGACAAAGGCCGGGACCTGGATCCCGAGGAACAACAAAAAGAAATTGAAAAAACCAAGCTGGAGGAGTACTACAAAGAACAGTTTTATGATGAGGGAGGGGAAGCACAGAAAGAAGAGGCCCCTAAGAAAGAAGAGGAAAAATAAGAGGGTATCCTGAAAGAAAGGGGGCGCATCATGGAGGAGAAGGATGTAAGAGAACTGCGGGAAAGCATACAAAAAGAAATCCAGGAAGCCATGAAAGAAGAAAATGCCCTGGCCACCAGTCAAAAAGAGATTCTGATTCTGGCCATTTATGCGGCGGAAATTATGGTTCGAAACGGCAGCGAAACCTACCGGGTGGAGGATACGATTCTGCGAATATGTAAATCCGAAGGGCTGGATTATGTGGAGGCCTTAGTCACCCCCACGGGGATTCTGGTTTCCATTGACCAGAGCCATTCTTCTCAACACCATATGCTGACCTTTAATAAGCGGATTCAGCATCGTCAGATCAACTTGGAAAAAGTTTCGGAAGTAAATGACTTCTCCCGCCGTTTTGTGGTGAAGGAAATGTCTGTGGAGGAAGGGATGAAGCGGCTTCGGGAAATTGATAATAAAAAGCCCCCTTATCGAATCAGTGTCCAGGCCTTATTTGGAGGGGTGGCCAGCGGTTTCTTCGTACTGCTTATCGGAGCCAATTTCATGGAATTTCTTACGGCCCTGCTGAGTACGATTCTGATGACCTTCGTACTGGGGGTCCTGATTAAACGGGAGTTATCCTATTTTTTCGCCCATCTCACCGGCGGAATGATTGCCGCCTCCTTAGCGATCCTGGCATCGAATCTCCATCCGGATATTCGGGTAAACATTGTGATCATCGGAGGGATCATGGTGATGGTCCCGGGAGTGGCCATTACCAATGGGCTAAGGGATACCGTGGCCGGGGACTTAATGTCGGGCATCATCCGCGGGGTGGAAGCCCTGGTGATCGCGGTGTCCATCGCCTTTGGCGTGGGATTTGTACTGAACGTATGGAATGTAGCCCAACGGTTTTTATAAGATAAAGACCGATGATGGAAAGGAAAAGGCCGTGGGGATTTCCCCATGGAAAATATACTTATGGAGGAAAATATGGAACTGGAATCAATACTAACCAATCCCTTTATCTTAATGTTCGGCTGTATCTTTCTCGGGAAGTTTGTGGGATTGATCGAGATCAAAGGGGTCAGCCTCGGCAGCTCCGGAGGGCTTTTTGTGGGTATGGGGATTAGCTACATCGTCACAAGGATCCTCTTGGGACAGAATCCGGATTTTGAAGGGGGCGAGAACTTTATTTCCGGAGAGCTCTTCAGTCTTAGTCTGATTTTATTTATTGCTTCCGTGGGGCTGGCGGCCTCAAGAAATATCCGGGCCATTATCAAAAACAACGGACCGAAGTTCATCATCCTGGCCCTGGTGGTCACGGGAACCGGAGCTCTGTCTACCTTCGGACTTTTGCAAGTATTTCAAAGCCAGGCCCTGGAAAGCGTGGTGGGCACCTTTTCCGGTGCCCTTACCAGCTCCCCCGGCCTGGCGGCGGCCATTGAATCCGCCGATCAAATCGGAGGGCAGGAGGCCCTGGTAGGCCTTGGCTACTCCATCGCTTATGTTCCCGGGGTGGTCATTGTGATTTTGTTCGTGCAAGTGCTCACAAAATTTTTGCGGGAGCGGAATCGGCTGTTTGAGGATGTGGGAGCCGATCCGGAAAAAATAAAGATCTATCAGCGACAACAGAAAAAAGAAGAGGAAGAAAAAAAACGACTCCTTCACCGGTTCAGCGTAACCGGGTTTTCTCTGGTCTGTGCCTCCGGGGTGCTGCTGGGCAGTATTTCCATTCCCCTGGGGGAAACCCTGGGAGACTTCTCCCTGGGAGCCACCGGCGGGGTGTTGATCATGGCCCTGTTTCTGGGAGACCAAAAAAAAATCGGCCGGGTGAATTTTCAAATGGACGAAAAGGTGCTGGGAGTCACCCGGGGCCTGTCTTTGAAAATGTTTTTGGCCATTGTGGGGCTGAACTACGGTTATGAGGCCGTCACCTTAATCGGAACCACCGGTGCCGCCCTGTTGGTGATCGGCTTCGCCACGGCAATCCTTAGTATTCTTATGGGCTACCTGGTGGGAACGAAGCTGTTGAAGTTAAAGCCTCTGTATCTAATCGGAGGGCTCTGCGGAGGCATGACCAGCACCCCGGGGCTGGCAGCGGCGATAGAGTCCACGGATTCCAATGATGTGGCGGTAGCCTATGGGGCGACCTATCCCTTTGCCTTATTTTTTATGATTCTGTTTATCAACATCCTATTTCAAATATCCTAAGTTTCGAGAGGAGTGCTGAACTTGAACATCCATGAATATCAAGGAAAAGAGTTGTTTCGAACCTATGAAATCCCGGTGCCCCGAGGCCACGTAGCCTTTAGCATCGAGGAGGCGGTAAGCGCAGCAAAGGAACTGGACAGCCCCGTCACCGTGGTAAAAGCCCAGATCCATGCCGGGGGAAGAGGAAAGGCCGGAGGCGTGAAAATTGCAAAGAACACCAAAGAGGTGCGGACCTTTGCCAAGGAACTTTTAGGTAAAACCCTGGTAACCCACCAAACCGGGGAAGAGGGCCAGGTGATTCGGCGACTGCTGATCGAAGAGGGGGTCGATATTCAAAAAGAGTACTACGTCGGTCTTGTACTGAACAGAGATACGGGGCGGGTCAGCCTGATGGCCTCTAAAGAAGGGGGCGTGGACATTGAAGAGGTATCGGAAAACACCCCGGAGAAAATTTTATACGAAGAAATCGACCCTTTAGTAGGACTCACGGCTTTTCAGGGGCGGCGCATGGCCTTCGGGCTTAATTTGCCGAAAAAAGCGGTAAAGGAAGCGGTGAACCTGTTTCAAAAGCTCTATAAACTGTACCTGGAAACCGATGCATCGATTATTGAAATCAATCCCTTAATTATCACCTCGGAAGAAACGTTGATCGCCTTGGACGGGAAACTGAATTTTGATGATAACGCCCTGTATCGACAGGAGCGGATACGGAGTTACCAAGATGAATCGGAGGAAGACGAGAAGGAATTAGAGGCGGGAAAGTATGACTTATCCTATATTGCCTTAGACGGTAACATCGGTTGTATGGTCAACGGCGCCGGACTGGCCATGGCCACCATGGATATTATTAAGCACTACGGCGGCTCTCCGGCAAACTTTTTAGACGTAGGAGGGAGCGCCACCACGGAAAACGTATCCAACGCATTTAAAATCCTCCTATCCGATGAAAATGTCCAGGGGGTGTTTGTCAATATTTTCGGTGGCATTATGAAATGCGATGTGATTGCCACGGGAATTGTGGAGGCTCTAAAAACCGTTGAGATGAACGTGCCCTTGGTGGTTCGGTTGGAAGGAACCAATGTGGATAAAGGTCGCAAGATCTTAGAAAACTCCACAGTGAAGGTGATCAGTGCCTATTCCATGGATGACGGCGCCCAAAAGATTGTAAAGGCCACGGAGGAATTTCACTCAGAGAAGTGATTTCATAATCAAAGATTCTACCGGGAGGGAAATAAATGAGTATTTATGTAAATCAAGATACGAAGCTGATCGTCCAGGGGATTACCGGGGCTACGGCAAAATTTCATACAAAGCTGATGAAAGAATACGGAACGAACATAGTGGCGGGGGTAACGCCGGGAAAAGGAGGGGATACCGTTGAAGGAGTACCGGTGTTCAACACCATGGAAGAGGCGGTTAAAAAAACCGGGGGCAATGCCTCGGTGATCTACGTTCCCCCGGCGGTGGCTGCCGATGCAATTTTAGAGGCGGCGGAAGCCAACATTGATTTGGTGGTTTGCATTACGGAGCATATTCCCATTGGAGATATGATCAAGGTAAAACGGTACCTGGAAGGGAAAGAAACGGTATTGGTCGGTCCCAATTGTCCCGGGGTGATTACCCCGGAGCAGTGCAAAATCGGAATTATGCCGGGCTACATCCATAAAAAAGGTCATATCGGTGTGGTTTCCCGCTCGGGAACCCTGACCTACGAAGCGGTGCATCAATTGTCGGAACTTGGGCTGGGTCAGTCCACGGCGGTGGGGATCGGAGGAGATCCGGTCAACGGCACCAGCTTTATCGATGTCTTGAAAAAATTCAATGAAGATCCCGACACCCACGGGGTAATCCTCATCGGAGAAATCGGAGGCACCCAGGAGGAAGAGGCGGCCCGGTGGATTAAGGCGCATATGAATAAGCCTGTGGCCGGCTTTATCAGCGGGGTCACCGCCCCTTCCGGGAAGCGCATGGGACATGCCGGGGCCATTATCTCCGGAGGAAAGGGCACCGCCGAGGAAAAAATCAACGTGATGAAAGCTTCCGGGATTGCGGTGGCGGATACACCCTCCACCATGGGAAAGACCTTGGTGAGCCTTATGGAAAGTCAAAAGTAATGTAAAAACTGCCTCTGAGTAAGGGGCGGTTTTTTTATAGAACAGCCCTCGAGTTTCCCCGGTGCTTCCGTCGAAAAAAGGAAGGGATGGTAACGATGGAAGGAAATCTGTTATAATAGAAAGGGAAAGGTCTTATACAGGAAAGTGGGAATACAGCAGTTCCTAGAGAGAACAGGTGATAAACGATGAAAAGTCCGGAAAACAAAGCCTTTGAACTGGGGGTAAGGTATTTATCCTACCGCAATCGCAGCGAAAAGGAAATCAGGGATTACCTGATGAAAAAAGAGTTTGATGAGGCATCGATTGAAAAAGCCCTAAAAAAGCTACAGTACTACGGGTATCAGAACGATGAGACCTTCGTCAAAGAGATCATTCGTCAAAAGGGAGAGGGGGCCGGGAAAGGCCGGGGCTTTATTAAAAACCACCTGAAGGATAAAGGGGTGGAGGAGGCTCTGATTGAAAAAGGGTTAAGAGAATATTATCCTCCGGAGCTGGAACGGGAGATCGCTCTTACCCAAAGCATGAAGTTTTTCAAGAGCAAAGAAAAACTCCCCTTAAACCAAATCAAATCCAAACTTTCCCAGCGACTGGCTTCCAGGGGGTTCTCCTTTGAAATTATAAAAACCTGTCTCGATGATCTCTCCGGGAGTCCGGAAGTCCAAAACATCATGAAGGCCCAGGAAAACGTACATTTTGAAAAAGCTCTGATAGAAGGGGAAAAAGCCCGGGAAAAGGCAAAGAAGAAGTACAAAAATGATTACCAGATCTATGGAAAGGTCTATGAGACCCTGGTAAGAAAAGGCTTTGACAGAGAGATGATTCAGCAGGTGATGGAGGGCTTAAAGAAATAAGGGATAAAAAATATTGACAGGGAGAAAAACTAGTGATATATTTAAGAAAATTTCATAACAATCTTCAGGGCAGGGTGTGATTCCCGACCGGCGGTAAAGTCCGCGAGCCACAGTGTGGTTGATTTGGTGCAACTCCAAAACCGACAGTAAAGTCTGGATGGAAGAAGAAGAGGATGGAACGGAACTCCTTTACAAGGGAGGGCCGATTTCAATTGTTTGGGAATGAAATTCCTGTAAAAACCACGTACCTGGAGATCCAATCTTCAGGTTTTTTTATGCAATAAAATGAGGGAATAAAAAGAATTCAAAAAAATGAAAAAGATTGTAGGAATTATGGGGAATCAAGGGTATAAAGGTAAAAGACAGGAAAACAAATCTTTATTTGAGGACGTGATGCAATCAATGGATCAACAAGATCAACAAGAACAACAAGAACAACAAGAACAACGAGATCAACAATACATGAGACAGGCCATGGAACTGGCAGAAAAGGCCCGGGGAAGAACCAGTCCCAATCCCTTAGTGGGCGCGTTGATTGTAAAAGAGGGGAAGGTGATCGGTAAGGGGTATCATAAAAAACACGGGGACCACCACGCCGAGGTCAATGCTTTTAACTCCACAAAGGAAAAGGCTGAAGGCGCCACCCTGTATGTAACCTTAGAACCCTGCTTTCATTACGGCAATACCCCCCCTTGCGTGGACCGGGTGATCGAGGAGGGAATCCGCCGGGTGGTCATCGGCCTGAAGGATCCCAATCCCCTGGTGGGAGGCAAAAGCATTGAAAAATTAAAAAAACGGGGCATTGAAGTTCGGGAAGGAGTTCTTGAAGAGGTATTGAAAGAACAAAACCGGATTTTCTTGGAATATATCCAAACCCAAAAACCCTACACCGTAATAAAGACCGCCATGAGTCTTGACGGTAAGATTGCTACATCCTCGGGAGAATCCCAGTGGATTACCGGAGAAAAGGCACGGGCATACGTGCATACCCTCCGGGATCAGATGTCGGGGATCATGGTGGGGGTGGGTACCGTTATTGAAGATGACCCTTCCTTAACTACCCGGCTCCAAGACCAAAAGGGCAAGGATCCCCATCGAATTGTTGTGGACACCCGGGGGCGCATTCCCCTTACAGCAAAGATTTTACACCTGGACTCTGAAGCGAAGACCATCATTGCCTCCACGGAGCTGATGGAAGAGGATAAGAAAAAGGCCCTGGAAGACCTTGGGGCAACGGTGCTGATGAGTCCCATCAAGAATGAACGGGTGGACTTAAAGCATCTCTTTGATAAGCTGGGGGAACAAAAAATTGACAGTGTCCTTGTGGAAGGGGGCGCCACTTTGAACTTCAGTTTAGTGGAAGAAGCCCTAGTGCACCGGATCATAAGCTTTATCGCTCCGAAGATCATCGGAGGGGAAAGCGCGAAAACCCCGATCGGAGGCCGAGGAATTCTTCGGATGGAAGATGTAATTACCTTAAATAACCTGCAGTATAAACACTTTGGTCAGGACCTGATGATCCAGGGAGACATCCGGTGAAAAATATCATCAGGAACACGGCACAGAGAATGTAAACTAAAGCCCGTGAAAATCGAAAGTTGAAGGCGGTGAAAATATGTTCACAGGAATTATTGAAGAGCTGGGAAGTTTGCTTTCCATAAAAAAAGGAGGAGAGGCTTTTCAGCTGAATGTAAAAGCAAACAAAGTCCTGGGAGACGTGAAGTTGGGAGACAGCATCAATACCAACGGCGTGTGTCTTACCGTGGTGGATTTCAGTCGGGACCGCTTCCGAGCCGATGTGATGCCCGAAACCTTAAGGAAAAGTAATTTAGGGGATTTGCAAATTGGAGATGCGGTTAATTTAGAACGAGCCATGGCCATCGGGGACCGCTTTGGAGGCCATATGGTCTCCGGACACATTGACGGCATGGGGAAAATTTCTAAGTACCGTAAAGAGAAAAATGCCACATGGATTCGAATAGACTGTGATAAAAGTCTGCTGCGGTATATAGTGCCCAAAGGCTCCATTGCCATTGACGGCACCAGTCTTACGGTGGCGACGGTGGATCATAAAGGTTTTGAAGTTTCCATTATCCCTCTGACCGGAGAGGAAACCACCTTATTGAGAAAGCCTCTGGGAGCCATGGTCAATTTAGAATGTGATATGGTAGGAAAGTATATTGAGAAATTCATGAGTACTTCGAAAGAGGCATCCCCGGCGGAGGGAGAAGCATCGAATAAGCCTTCAGGAACCAAGAATGAAGGGTTGACCCTAGAACGTCTTAAACAGCTGGGGTATTAATTGCGGGAAACAAAAATCTAAAACAGATAAAGGATGATGAACATGACGATATTCAATACCGTGGAAGAGGCAATTGAAGATATTAAAAATGGAAAAATGGTCGTAGTGGTGGACGATGAAAACCGGGAGAACGAAGGGGACTTGTTGATGGCGGCGGAAAAAGCCACCACGGAACAGGTGAACTTCATGGCCACCTATGGCCGGGGGCTGATCTGCGTTCCCATGGAAAAACAGCGATTGAGAGAGCTGGATATCCTGCCCATGGTCACCAACAGTACCGACCCTAATGAAACCGCCTTTACCGTATCCGTGGATGAAAAAAACACCACCACGGGGATTTCCGCATCGGAAAGGGCCATGACCATACAACGGCTGGTGGACCCTGAGGCCAAACCCTTGGATTTTAACAAACCGGGGCATATTTTCCCCTTAGGAGCAAAGGAAGGCGGGGTTTTAAAACGGGCCGGCCATACTGAAGCGGCGGTGGACCTGGCAAGACTGGCAGGGTTGAAACCCGCCGGAGTGATTTGTGAAATCATGAATGAAGACGGCACCATGGCCAGGGTACCGGAGCTGACCGAGTATGTGAAAAAACATGACTTAAAACTAATCACCATAGCGGATTTGATTGCTTACCGAAGCAAAAGTGAAACCCTGGTAAACCGCATGACCGTAGCGGATATGCCTACGGAGCACGGACATTTTAAAGTTTATGGCTATATTAACGCCCTGAACGGAGAACATCATGTAGCTTTAGTAAAAGGGGAGGTTTCCGATGGAGAACCGGTGTTGGTTCGGGTGCACTCCGAGTGTTTGACCGGTGACGCTTTTGGCTCTCTTCGTTGCGATTGTGGAGATCAGTTCAATAAAGCCATGGAGACCATTGAAAAAGAAGGCAGAGGCGTACTGGTGTATATGCGCCAGGAAGGCAGAGGGATCGGATTGATCAATAAACTGAGAGCCTATGAATTACAGGATCAGGGTATGGATACCGTGGAAGCCAACAGGGCCTTAGGATTTCCCGATGATTTACGGGAATATGGAATCGGTGCTCAAATTTTAAAGGATTTAGGCTTGAAAAAAATCCGATTGATGACGAACAATCCGAAAAAGATCCACGGGCTTTCCGGTTATGGTATTGAAATTGTGGAAAGGGTCTCTATTGAGATGGATGCCCATGACGAAAATGCCTTTTATTTACACACCAAGCAGGAAAAGATGGAACATATGACCCATTATCCTAAAAAAGATCAGAAGGAGGAAAAATAATATGAAAACCTATGAAGGACAACTGATTGTACAAGATCAAAAATTTGCCATTGTGGTGGGACGGTTTAATGAATTTATCGGAGGGAAACTCCTCTCCGGAGCCTTAGACGCCTTAAAAAGACATGGGGCAAAGGATGAAAACGTGGAAATTGTCTGGTCCCCGGGGGCTTTTGAAATGCCTCTTGTGGCTAAGAAACTGGCGAAAAGCGAAAAGTATGACGGGGTGATTTGTCTCGGTGCCGTGATCCGTGGAGCCACCCCCCATTTTGATTATGTATCCAGTGAAGTTTCCAAAGGGATTGCCAACGCCTCCCTAGATACCGGCGTTCCCATTATTTTCGGTGTCCTGACCACGGATACCATCGAGCAGGCTATTGAACGGGCAGGCACCAAGGCCGGGAATAAAGGCTTTGATGCTGCCATGACAGCGATTGAAATGGCCAATCTGTTAGGGGAACTATCCTAAGCTTCCCGTTTTTTCTAAAATCCCGGGAAAAAATCTTAGACGGGAGGAACAACCATGTTTAAAAATATCAAAACCCTGTTCTTTGACTATGACGGAACCCTTCATTTTAGTGAAAAAATATATATCCCTGCCTTTCGAAGGGCCCAGGAATTTCTAATCGATGAAGGATATCTGAAAGAAAAAGATCTTTCCGATCAGGAAGTGACCCGGTTTCTCGGCCTTATCCGGGAGGAAATGTGGGAGGCCTACATGCCCGAGCTTCCCAAAGCCATTCAAAATCAGGCGGGGAGCATTCTCGGCCGGGAGATGGAAGCCTTGATCCGCAGGGGAAAGGCGGAGCTTTATCCGGGCACCCTGGAGACCTTACGGTATTTGAAAAACAAAGGATACCGTTTGGTTTTTTTAAGCAACTGCGGAGACAACTATTTAAGAAATGCCCAAAGGGCCTTTCCCTTAGAGGAGGTCTTTGAGGAATTTTTTACCGCGGAGGCCTTCGGCTATATCCCGAAGCACGAAATCCTGGGGAAGGTTCTGGATCGTTTCCCGAAACAGCATCTGATGATCGGGGATCGTAAAAAGGATATCGATGCCGGGGTGAAAAATCAGATTCCAACCATCGGCTGCACCTACGGATACGGGACGGAGGAAGAGTTGGAAGAAGGGGATTTATTGATTGGGGATATTCAAGAGCTGAAAAACTATTTATAAAAGGATCTTCCCCTTAAGGAAGGGTCAGCACTGAAGAAAACAAAAATTATAAAAAACTCAAATTAAAAATTCCAATATAAAAACACCCCCGTCTTAAAAAGACGGGGGTGTTTTTGCGGGTAAGTCATGGGTTAACGGTTATTTTACTGACTCAACAATTTAAAGTAATGATATAAAAGGCTTGCTCCGGAACCGGTTCCCCCAATGGGGCAAAGGTCTTTTTTCTTATCTGTCCAGGCGGTACCGGCGATGTCTAAGTGCATCCAGGGTACATCCTTGGCAAAGGACTGAACAAATAAACCGGCGGTGATGGTTCCCGCTAAACGGGGACCGGAATTCTTAATGTCGGCAATATCAGATTTCAACAGATCCAAATAACTTTTTTCTGCCGGAAGGCGCCAGACTTTTTCTAAAGCATTTTCCGAAGCCTTCTCTAAATCCCTGCTCATGTCATCATCCGTGGAAAGGTATGGGGTGATGTCCTTACCCATAGCCACTAAGGCAGCCCCAGTCAGGGTGGCGATATCAATGATTTTGGTAGCCCCTTCCTTTTCGATCGCGTAGGTTACAGCATCTGCCAGGGTGAGGCGACCTTCGGCATCGGTGTTGGTTACTTCGATGGTTTTTCCCGCCATGGAACCGATTACATCCCCCGGTCGAAAGGCGTCGCCGGAAATCATGTTTTCGCAGGCGGCAACCACGGCGGTAACGTTTACTTTAAGCCCTTGTTTTGCGATGGCGGCCATGGCACCGATTACCGCAGCGGAGCCACCCATATCCATTTTCATGGTCAACATGCCATCCGTGGGCTTAAGGGAATAGCCCCCGGAGTCATAGGTAAGTCCTTTTCCGATCAGTCCGTAAACTTCATCGCTGTCACCGTTGCCGTGGTACTTCATGACGATCAGTTTTGGAGGGTTATTGGAGCCTCGACCCACGGTCAGAAGCGCTTCCATACCCAAATCTTCAATTTCTTTTTCATTCTTTACGGTAACGGAAAATCCGAAGATTTCTCCTTGGTGTTGGGCAACCTTGGCAAGGCTGTCGGGATTGATTACGTTGGCCGGCTCATTGACCAAATCTCGGGCAATACAGGTGCTGAGCCCTTCGTGAATGCCTTCCGCAAGGAGACTCTCCAGAAGCAGCAGTTGTTCTTCATCCTTAGAGAATAAAAAGACATCCTGCAAAACCTCCTTGGATTTTTTTTCATTTTCCCCTTCTTTTTCTTTTTGATATTTTACAAATTCATAATTCGCTAAGGTAAAGGTTTTGCCTACCACGGGAAGAATCTTCTCGAAGGGGAATAATTCTTCTAAAACCGTAAGATCCAAAGTAAGGGAAGAGGCTTTTTCCGACTTGGCTTTTTGAAATCCCTTGGCAAGGCTGGAGGAAAGCGTTTCCAAAGAAAAATCCTCTTTTTTACCTAAACCCACCAAAATCAGTGTTTCGGGAAGCTCCTCCTCATAGAAGGAAAGCAGACTGAGGGTGTCTTTTTTTCCCTCAAAGGGTTTGCGAGCCGCTTTCTTTTCTAAAACCTCCTTGAGATTGGAAGGGTAGGATTCTCCGTGAATGCCTTCCTTTTCAAAAACCGGCAAAAGCAGGGCCTTGGTTTCTCGTAAAATACTAAGTCCTTTCAGTGATATATTCATCATCATCGCTCCTTATTTATTAGAATTTCATACTTTAAGTTTCCCTACTCTGTTATTACCCTAGAAGAGGAAAAGTTATCACAGGGAATCAATTTTATCAATAAAAGAGCCGACAAATATGCTATGATAGTAGAAAGAAATTTCAGGAGGAATGATCATGGGAACTAATTATGTTTTTCAAGAATTTGATACGGTGGAGTTGGCTAAAAAATACGGAACCCCTTTATATGTCCTTTCGGAAGACATCCTTCGGGATAAATGCAGGGAAGTCCGGGAGACCTTTCTCAAGGTATACCCCAACACCCAGGCGGTCTATGCCAGTAAAGCCTTTTTAACCAAAGCCATGTGTAAGATTATTGAAAGGGAGGGACTGGGTCTGGATGTGGTTTCCGGCGGGGAACTTTTTACCGCAAGGGAAGCGGCCTTTCCCATGGAAAGAGTGATTTTTCACGGCAATAACAAATCCTTTGAAGAATTGGAAATGGCCATAGATTTTGGGGTGGGACGAATCGTTGTGGACCATCAAGAGGAAATCCCGATGATTGAATCCCTGGCAAAGGAAAAGGGGAAGGTGGTGCACTGTCTGTTTCGAATCACCCCATCCATTGAAGGAAAAACCCATAAGTACATTATGACCGGGCAAAAAGATTCCAAGTTCGGAATCCCCCTGGAAATTGAAACCTTGAAGGAGCTTGTTGAAAAAGTACAAAAGTCTTCCATGCTTAGCCTTCGGGGATTCCACTTTCATATCGGCTCCCAGCTTTTTGAAAATCATATTTATGAAGGGGCCATTGAGATCATCGGGAAACTGGCGAAGGAGCTGAAAACAAATCAGGGAATGGTTTTAGAGGAGCTAAATGTGGGGGGCGGCTTTGGCATCCAGTACCGCGGGGATGAAAAAACAAAGCCCTTATCCTTTTTTACTGAGGTGATTATGCACAGTGTGGAAAGAATTTTTAAAGAGTTTACCCTGCCGATTCCGAAAATCATCATTGAACCGGGGCGGTGGATTGTGGGGGAAGCGGGGATCACCCTTTATACCATTGGAGCCATCAAAGAAATTCCCGGGGTTCGAACCTATGCCAGTGTGGATGGGGGATTTCCCGACAATCCCCGTCCGGCCTTATATGGAGCGAAGTACGATGGAATTATTGCCAATAAAGCGGAGAAAGAAAAAACTTACCGGGCAACCATTGCGGGGAAGTGCTGTGAATCCGGCGATATTTTAATCTGGGATTTACCGGTGCCGAAATTAACCGCCGGGGATATTTTAGCGGTAAAAAATACCGGGGCATATAATTACTCCATGGCCAACAACTACAACAAAATCCCCAAGCCGGCGGTGGTGCTGATTTCAGGGGATCAGTCCAATATTATTGTTAAAAGAGAGACCTACGAAGATTTGCTGCGAGGAGAGGCTTTGCCAAAGCATTTACAGGGGAAGGTTTAGCTGAAGGAACCGGCGCCCTTTGTATGTATCTATGGAAATTTTAAATTTTCAAAAAATAGCTAAAAACCCCTTGACAGTGCCGCCGACAAATTATATAATAATGATAATCGTTATCAATGAATATTAATGGATATCCCTCGATAGTAAACTAAAGAGCTTATAGATCAAATCTAAATAAATTAGGAGGCGTTTATTATGACGGCATTATTAGTTGGCGGAGACCAGTTGGGAAACATACCGGAAACCCTGCGATGTCAGGGGATCGACAAACAAATACACTGGACGGGACGCAAGAAAAAACTGCGAAAGGCAAAAATTCCAAAGGATGCGGATATGATTATTCTCTTTTATGATTACCTGGAACACAATATCGCAAGCATTATCAAGGAACAGGCAAAGCAGCAAAAGATCCCCTGTGTATTCTCTAAAAGAGCCATCAGTGACCTGCATGTGCAACTGGAACGATGTAACAGCTGTAAACTTAAAAATGTTTGCAACGGCAACATCATGGCAAGCTAGAAGGAGAGGCAGAACCTTTCGATTTTTCTAAAAAAATGATAGAATAGACTCAGCATTTAATCGATGCTGAGTTTTTTTATGGGGAGGGGATTTAATGGGTTCAGCCTGGGCAAACAACGAAAGTTTCCTTGTATGGGGAAGCCTACTCTTGGCAGTGATCGCCCTGGGGGTATGGGGGAATTTACTTTACGAGGTGGCGAAAAGTCATTTTAACTTGGAAGAAACCCTGGCGTCCAGAAAAAGTGAGGGTTGGAATTCGGCTAAAACCTCAGCCATATTTCTAAGCTTTCTAATGATTATGCAAGGGCTAATTCTGTACACCACCATAAGCCGAGCGGCGGAGCCTTTAATCGAAGAGGAAAAAATCGATCACTGGATTGAGCTGTATAAAGTGGAGGAGACCCTGGAAATACTGGAAGACTATGAAAAAGAGGAAGTAGATAAGTGGTACATAACAAGGGAACTGAACCGTTTCTTAGGACAGGGGCTTATGGAAACAGGGATTTTGTTTATTCATTTGGGGCTTTTTTTTCAAAGCCTGTACCGGGGCAACCGGAAAAACCGCTTGACGGAAAAGGGGCTGTACACCTTTGAAGGGAAGCGAAAAATAGCAAAGATCAGCCATTATAAAATAAGGCATCGGCCCAAGGAGGCCACCGATATCCTATGGGTTTACGCGGGAGAACCCAAAATCCGTTTCTGGGAATCCTTTAAAGAGCCGAAAAAAGTGATATTGGATGTGGAAAGAGAAGATCTTCGAGACTTGGAGGATTTATTTCGCATAGCCGATATAGAAAAGGAGGAAGGATCATGATTACCTATCACAGCGTTCTTGCAGCAAAAAAACGAATTGAAAAGGGGATTTACCATACCCCGCTGGAGCACTCCATGTATTTGAGCCATGAGAACCGGCAGGTGTACTTGAAATTAGAGGCCCAACAGAAACTGAAAAGCTTTAAAATTCGGGGAGCCCTCAGCAAAATGATGAATCTTACGGAAGAAGAAAAGCAGCGGGGAGTGATTACTGTATCCTCGGGGAATCACGGAAGCGGGGTAAGCTATGCCAGCGCCATCCTCAAAGACGTGAAGGCAACCGTGGTGGTACCGGAGTCCACACCGGAGTCCAAGGTGGAAAAAATCCGTTATTATGGGGCCCGGGTGATCCAAAAAGGGGAGAACTTTGATGCGGCCAACGGCTATGCCAAGGGATTGATTGAACAGGAGGGGCTGACCTATATTGATGCCTGTTCCGATGAGGATGTAATCTCCGGACAGGGGACCATGGGTTTAGAGATCCTAGAAGACCATCGGGGAATGGATACCATCCTTGTGCCCATCGGCGGTGGTGGCATGATTACGGGGATCAGTATCGCAGTGAAGGCCATCAATCCGAATATTAAGGTAATCGGTGTGCAAACGGAAGCGTGTCCGGCGATGGACGCGGCCATGAAGGAAGGCGTGTTTTATGAGGAATATCCTACGGATCCCAGTATTTGTGATGCCTTAGTGGGAGGCGTAGGAAGGATTCCCTATGAGCTTTCGAAAAGTGCTATTGATGATATTATCGTGGTGTCGGAAAAGGCCATCAAGAAAGCCACGAAGCATCTGGTAACAAAGGAAAAAGTGGTGTCGGAACCTTCCGGGGCCGTAGGGGTGGCCGCTCTTATGGAACAGGGAGAAAGGATACCGGGAAAAGAAATTGCGGTGGTGGTGTCCGGAGGGAATCTGGATGAGCGCCTATTAAAAAAGCTGTTGGAAGGGTAACTTCCAACAGCTTTTTCCATTCCTCGGACCATTTACCGGATGGGCTACCGGTCTGACAAGGGAATTTTTTACAACTCCGGTACCGGAATCTTCTTTGCACCACCGGGGGTAAGCTTATCGTGCAGCTTGTTTCGATAGTCCTCGAGGTAGGGAATTTCTTCCCGGGCCCAGTATAGGGCCTCTTTATCGATGGCTCGAATCATCAACTCTTCCTTTTTATCCGAGGCCTCTGCTAGTAAGTCCCCCAGGGGACTGATCAACTTGCTTTTTCCACAGCTGTGGTTCCCCACGGTGTTTACTCCGAGCACATACACCGTATTATCCAGGGAACGGGCGGGCAATTGAATATCCCAGCGGTGGGAGGCGCCCAGGGACCAAACCGAAGGACAGACGATGATTTCCGCTCCGGCTAGGGCCAGTAATCGGCTGGGTTCCGGAAACTCCATTTCATAGCAGATGAGAATACCGATGGTGCCCACTTTGGTTTTAAACACCGGATACTGCACTTCCCCGGGGGAAAATATTTTCGCCTCCCGGCCCCAAAGCATGCTTTTTCGGACGATTCCCCGCAGTTCGCCATCGTTATCGATTACGGCAACGGAAATGTGAAGATTGTCCCCCTCCCCTTTTTCCACAAAGGGACAGATGATGGAAGCATCGGCTTTTTTCGCTTCCTCCTGCATAAGGGAAACGGTTCGTCCTTCCCGGGTTTCCGCCAGTAAGCTGAAGGCATTTCTCGATAAATAATATCCCGTAGTCCAAAGCTCCGGTAAAACGATGAGATCCACATTTTCTTCCGAGGCTTTTCGGATAAAATCGATTCCCCGCTTAAGGTTGGCATCCACATCATGCATGATCGGGGTTAATTGTATTGCGGCCACTTGAAACATAAAAATTCCTCCTTAGTTAGAAAGCCTCTTTAAATACGAGGCAGCTTCGACTTATTTTGATCTATCAGTTAAGATGTAGCTATATATTTTTCAGTTAATAATAGAAAGGTTTTCTGCTATACTATAGAGAGAAGTACCATTAAACAAATAAACAAAACAAAAAAATGGAGATGATCATTTGTGAAAAAGGGAATCCTAGTTACATCAACCATCCTGGTGCTGCTGATTGTTCTACGTCCTTTTGTATTGGATTATCTGGACTTGCTTAATTATAACAGAGAGATCGAAAACCTTCAAATCCAAAACCCTGAAATAAGCGCATTTGAAGATGGGGAATACGAAGGCCGGCATCAGGTACATGAAATTGAGGCCCAGGTAGAGGTGCGAATTCTATCCGGGGAAATTGTGGGCATTGATCTTCACCATGAGCACGAACGGGGGTATAATGCCGAGGAAATCACCCGGCGGGTGGTGGAGGAGCAAAGCTTGGAAGTGGATATGGTAACCGGGGCAACCCACAGCAGTAAAGTGATTTTAAAAGCCATTGAAAGGGCGCTCTGTGAGACGGAAGAAGTCTACTGTGAGGAACCTTAAATCATGGGGAGGCCCGGAATGGTCTAAAGGAAGAACAGCAATAGATCCAGAACCACTGCAATCAGGAAAACCACAAAGGCTCGGTAAAGATGAATAATTCGTTCCTTCCGTTGGGAGACTTTTTCCATGTACTGTTCCTTGAAGTTGCTTTTAAACATGTTTTTCACTAATTTTTTATCCCGGCTGACCCCGAAGAAAAGGGCATAAAAGCCTAAAACAACGCCCATTAAAAATATAGCATTGTTGATTAGCTGTAATAAAGGTTCTTCAGAGAGGAAAAAGCCGTACATCAGACCCATGACAGCAGCAAGGGCCGCTGCTAGAATGCCCTCCTTGGTAATAAGCCACAGGACGGCTGAAAGTTTGGGGGGGTGATTGTTATCGTAGGAATTGGTCATTGGGAAACTTCCTTTCTTGAATTTCGAATTTCTCTCGAATTTTGTTTGCAATTGTCGGTAAATTATGATTTAATGGAAAATAGTTAAACTACAGTACAATTATATTCCAGTATCGAAGTTTTTCACTATCATTATACCGTCTAATCTTTGAAAAGACCATAGGCTGTATTAAAAAATATATATGGATAAAGAAAGCAATACGAATCCGATTGTATTGCAAATAAAAAAAATATAGGGTATAATACTTCTATTGATAGGAGCAGCTGCAGGCTAAATATTCTAAAAAATCCTAATTGAGCAAGGAATTCGAAATGGGAGAATGAATAAAGAATTTGTAATCAAAGCCAGGCAGCGGCTTAAATTATCAGAATTGATTGTTACATGTTTTTAGTTATACTTAAATTTTTGGAATTGAATGGAGCTCCGATCTAGTAAAGATGATATTACTTTCATCATAGACTTTTTGGTCTAGAGGTGGAATTAATATAAATTCAATTTATATTTAAGGGGGAGAAAGTAAATGAACAGTAAGAAAATTGCATTATTGTTAGCATTATTATTGATGGTTGCTGCCTTTGCCATCGGTTGTGGCGACGAAGCCGCTACGGATACCTTAGTTGTGGCACAGGGTGCCGATGCGGATTCATTGGATCCACATGCAACCAATGACCAACCTTCTTCAAGAGTTATGAAACAGGTTTATGAAAGTTTATTAAATCAAAACGAAGACATGGAATTAGTTCCCGGTCTTGCAGAAGAATGGGAACAAATTGACGAATTAACCTTCGAATTTAAACTTCGAGAAGGTGTAATGTTCCACAATGGAGAGGAGTTAACTGCAAGCGACGTAGAGTTTACCTTGCTTCGAGCATTAGAATCTCCCGATGTAGGGCACATTGTGGGAGCTATTGATCCTGACGGATTTGAAATTATTGATGACTATACCATCAGAATTTCAACGGTAGAACCCTTTGCCCCGCTACTTGCTCACTTAGCCCATACCGCATCTTCAATCTTAAACCAAACCGCGGTTGAAGAACACGGGGACGACTATGGTGAAAACCCAGTGGGCACCGGTCCATACATGTTAGAGGACTGGACAAGAGGTGCTACAATTGAGCTTACGCGATTTGAAGATTTTCATGGTGAAAACGGAAAAATGGAAAATATCACGTTTAGAAACATTCAAGAGGACGGAAATCGAACCATTGAGCTAGAAACCGGAGAAATCGATATTGCTTACGATATCCTGCCAACAGATATTTCAAGAATTGAAGAAAACCAGGAGTTAGAGTTAGCAAGAGACTTAAACTTCTCTACGGTATACCTTGGATTTAACACAGAAAAAGAGCCTTTTGACGACGTAAGAGTTCGACAAGCGATCAACTACGCCGTAAATGTAGAATCGATTATCGATTCGGTAATGGAAGGTTCTGGAGAAGTTGCCACGGGCCCCATCGGACCGATGGTATGGGGAGCAAACGAAGAGTTAGAACCTTATGGCCATGACATCGAAAAAGCAAAAGAACTGATGGAAGAAGCCGGTTATGAAGACGGATTCTCTACCACCATCTGGACAAACGACAATCAACTTCGACAAGATATTGCACAAATTACACAGAGTCAGTTAGAAGAAATCGGAATCGATGTAGAAATCGAAGTACTGGAGTGGGGAGCTTATCTAGACGGAACCGCTGCGGGAGACCATGATATGTTTATCCTAGGTTGGGTTACCGTAACAGGAGATCCTGACTATGGACTGTATGCACTGTTCCATTCAGAACAATTTGGATCCGCTGGAAACCGAACTTTCTGGGGTGATGAGCGAGTGGATGAACTCCTTGACGAAGCTAGAAGATCGGCAGAACCCGATGTACGGGAAGACGCTTACATGGAAGTTCAAGAAATCGTGCGAGATGAAGCACCATGGTTATTCCTTAACACCGGAGAAGACCGAACCGGCCTTCGATCCAACGTTAGTGGCTTTAGAAACCACCCGGCGGGTCACCACCCATTATGGGACGTAACGATCGAAAATTAATAAATCAATATTTCATTAGCGACAACGGATGTTTCAAACACAATAAGTAGAGTACAGTAGGGTCATAACTATGACCCTACTGTGCTGTCCAAAACTATTTTGAAAATTCATCATAATCAATAAAAAGTTAACAATCCTTATAGATTCAGGAAGGAGGAGTAACAATGTTAAAGTATATTGGTCGAAGAATACTGCTATTACTTCCCGTATTAATTGGCGTATCCTTCATCGTTTTCACTCTAATGTATATCACCCCGGGAGACCCTGCAGCCATGCAGCTTGGGGAACAGGCAACGGAAAGAGAAATTTTACAACTTCGGGAGCAAATGGGTCTGGACGATCCTTTCATCGTACAATACGGACGATTTGCCCGGGATGTGTTTACCCGTGCAGACTTCGGACGGTCGTATAGAACCAATGCTCTGGTATTTGATGAGCTGATCACTCGTTTTCCAACAACATTGACCCTGGCGGCCACAGGGGTTCTTGTAGCCGTGTTAATCGGAATACCCGTCGGGATCATATCCGCCACGAAACAATATTCCTTATTTGATAATGCAGCCATGATGTTTGCCTTATTGGGGGTATCGATGCCCAACTTCTTTCAAGGGCTTGTGGCAATTCTCATATTCTCCGTAGGTCTGGGATGGTTCCCTTCTTCGGGATATTCAACGCCCATGCATATGATCCTTCCCGCAATTACCATCGGGACCAGTTCTGCGGCCATGATTACACGGATGACCAGGTCTAGTATGCTAGAGGTAATTCGTCAGGATTATATTCGAACCGCTCGAGCAAAGGGACAAAAAGAGTCCAAGGTAATTAACCAGCATGCGCTTAAAAATGCCTTGATTCCCGTAGTTACCGTAATCGGTTTGCAATTTGGTTACTTACTGGGAGGTGCCGTACTGACGGAAACTGTATTTTCCATTAATGGAATCGGACTTTTGATGGTTAATTCCATTCGAATGCGGGACTTGCCCATGGTCCAAGGTGGTGTTTTATTCATCGCCCTGACTTTTAGTGTGATAAATCTAGGCGTAGATATTTTATACGGATTTATTGATCCTCGAATTAAGGCTCAATATAAGTAATCAGAAAAGGAGGTTCTGAAATGTCATCAAACAAGGAAAGCGAAAGAAATAAAGATTTAATGGAAAAAGAAAAAAATCCTAAGGCAAAGGATTTAACCAGAGACGATGCGGTTGTAAAGAATTATCAGTCTCAGACGGAAATCCACAGTCAACCGGGAGAAGTTGAGCCAGAAGGGATGGATGTAAAAACTATCGTACCGGAGAAACGAAAAAGTCAATGGGCGGAAGTTTGGAAGCGATTAATTAGAAATAAAGCGGCAATTGCCGGGATGATCGTAATATTGATACTTATTCTTACCGCAATTTTTGCGGACTTTATTGCGCCTTACCACTACAGTGATCAAAACCTGGATAATGTCCGGGCAGCCCCGAGTTCTGATCACTGGTTTGGAACGGATAACTTTGGAAGAGATATTTTTAGTCGAGTGGTCTACGGTAGTAGAATTTCAATTCAAGTAGGCTTTATTGCGGTAGGTGTAGCCATTGTAGTAGGCGGGATCTTAGGGTCTGTGGCTGGGTACTACAGCGGTAGAATAGACAATGTAATTATGAGATTAATGGATGTTTTATTGGCCATACCGGGAATTTTGTTAGCGATTGCCATTGCTGCGGCCCTTGGACCGGGTCTCGTTAATGTTATGATTGCGGTAGGTATTGCATCGATTCCCCGATATGCCCGGATTGTCCGTGCATCGGTACTCTCTTTGAGGGATCAGGAATTTGTAGAGGCAGCCAGAGCCGTAGGGGCCAATGATTTTAGAATTATCACCAAATATATTTTGCCAAACTGTATGGCACCCATAATTGTTCAAGGAACCTTAGGAGTTGCAGAGGCTATTCTTTCAGCGGCGGGACTAAGCTTTATTGGACTGGGTATTCAGCCACCAATTCCTGAGTGGGGGGCAATGCTTTCCACGGCACGGGTATATATCCGAGATGCTTGGTGGATGTCCATCTTCCCGGGTCTTGCAATTATGATTACCATTTTTGGATTGAACTTATTAGGGGATGGTCTTCGAGATGCCCTAGACCCAAGATTAAAAAGCTAAAGTTAAAGGAAAGGAGTGTAATACATGGCGAAGGATTTATTGAATGTAAAGAACTTGTCTATTCAATATAGTACGGATGAAGGGGTTGTAAAGGCTGTAGATAATATGACCTTCGAAATCGGTGTGGGAGAGACCATTGGAATCGTAGGAGAAACCGGAGCAGGGAAAACCACAACCGCTTTAGGAATTATGCAATTGGTTCCGAATCCCCCGGGAAAAATTGTTCAGGGAGAAGTTATTTTTAAAGGGGAAGATTTGCTTAAGAAGAATGATGAGGAAATGCGAAAAATTCGAGGAAACAAAATCTCCATGATTTTCCAAGACCCCATGACCTCCTTAAACCCGGTAATGACCACGGAGGATCAGATTGCGGAAGTGATTTTGCTTCACCAGGACGTTGATTCGAAAGAGGCTAAGGAAAAGGCCAGAGATATGATTGAAACCGTTGGAATACCTAGAGAACGAGGAAAGGAATACCCCCATCAATTCAGTGGAGGAATGCGACAGCGGATCGTGATCGCCATTGCCTTGGCCTGTAATCCGGAACTTTTGATTGCGGATGAACCGACCACGGCCTTGGATGTAACCATTCAAGCCCAGGTGTTGAAATTGATGAAACGGCTTAAGGAAGATTTTGAAACCTCGATGATCATGATCACTCATGACCTGGGAGTCGTAGCCAATATTTGTGACAAAGTAGCGATTATGTATACCGGCTATGTGGTGGAATATGCGAAAGTTCGGGATCTGTATAATAATCCCCTGCACCCCTATACCCAAGGACTTTTCGGATCCATACCAAATGTAGAGGCGGATGAAAAGCGGCTAAATCCCATTAAAGGGTTAATGCCGGATCCAACGGAAGTCCCCGAGGGATGTCCTTTTAATCCAAGGTGTCCAAAGGTGATGGATGTTTGTAAGAGTGTATTGCCTCAAAGAGTGGAAGTGGAGGATGGACACTATGTAAACTGCCATCTGTATCCCCCAGAAGAATATCAAAAGTAGGAGGTGAAAGGAATGTCGAATAATATTTTAGAAGTTAAAAATCTGAAAAAGCACTTTAAAACTCCAAAAGGAATGCTGCATGCGGTGGATGATGTCAGCTTTTTTATCAAAGAAGGAGAAACCCTGGGCCTTGTTGGGGAGTCCGGCTGTGGTAAATCCACTACTGGGCGTGCCATTCTACGATTGTTAGAACCCACATCGGGAGAGGTGAATTTCGAAGGAAAAAATATTGTAGACTTCAATGGAGCGCAGATGCGAGAGGCTCGTAAAAATATGCAAATCATCTTTCAGGATCCCTATGCATCCCTAAATCCAAGGATGAATTTAGGACAGATCATTGCGGAGCCTCTGTTAATCAATAAGGTTTATAAAGATCGGCAGAAGGTTACGGAGCGGGTCAAGGAGTTAATGGATACGGTAGGCCTTACACCGAGACTATTAAACGCTTTTCCCCATGAGCTGGACGGGGGAAGACGACAAAGAGTTGGCGTGGCCAGAGCCCTTGCCCTTAATCCGAAGTTCATCGTTCAGGATGAGCCGGTTTCCGCTCTGGATGTATCCATTCAAGCACAGATTCTGAATCTGATGCAGGATATTCAGGAAGAGCTGGGACTGACTTACCTGTTTATTTCCCATGACTTGAGTGTTGTAAAACATGTGAGTGACCGAATCGCGGTAATGTATCTGGGAAAAGTTGTGGAGCTCTCGGACTATAATGCGATCTTTAGAAATCCTTTGCATCCTTACACCCAAGCCTTACTATCCGCAATCCCGGTACCCCGGGTGGATGCCCCGGATGACATGATTATCCTGGAGGGAGACGTGCCGAGTCCCGTGAATCCTCCTGAGGGTTGCCGTTTCTATGGCCGGTGTCGATATCGTCAAGACATTTGTAAAAGCAAGACTCCGGAGTTGCGTGAATATGAGCCGGAACGTTTTGTGGCCTGCCATTTGGTCGAAGAGCTGCAAAAGTAAGAAGACCCCGGGACCTTTCCCGGTAAGCTGATAAAAATAAAACCTGGAATTACATCAGATATTTAATCTGAAAATTCTAGGTTTTTCTTTTTTTTTCGGTGTTTTTTCCCTCACTTATGATAAAATAAGCTTATGAACAGCAATGTATTAATTATTAGTAAAAAATTCTTGGTTCTACATAATCCCGGTAAAAGGAGGCAAAAATGAAAATTGTTGACTTGACCCAAAAACTGACAGAGGACATGCCCTTGTTTCCCGGAACCCCCGGTCCGAAATTTACGGTGAAACACACCGTGGAGACCGATGGCTTTCGGGAAATGGAAATTTCTTTATACTCCCATACGGGAACCCACCTGGATACCCCCGCCCATGTTTTTCCCCGGGGGAAAAATCTGGAGGATTACGGTGCGGATCAATTTTGCGGTTCCGGTTTGGTCCTGGACTTTTCCCGGCTAGGGGAAAAGGAAATCACTCCGGATCTCTTCGAAGAGGCGATGGACAAAGCTTTGTCTCAGCCCCGGTTCCAGAGAAAAACCATGCCTAAAGAAGGGGAAGAGGAAAAGGACCGTCGGTTATCTTCCATAGAATATTTATTCTTTTACACCGGCTGGGATAAAAAGTGGGGAGATAAAAGCTACTTAACAGGGTCCCCGATCCTGTCCCAGGCGGTGGCAAAAAAAGTGACAACCCTGGACCTGAAAGGGATCGGTATCGATGCCATCAGTGTGGATCCCCTGGAAGGCGACGGGCTTTTAGCCCATCGGATTTTACTGGAAAAGGAAATCATCATCGTGGAAAACTTAAAGAATCTGGGAGGGCTTTTACAGGAGAATTTTGAGTTTTACGGACTGCCCCTGAAAATACCAGGGGGGGAAGGCTCACCGATTCGAGGGGTTGCAAAAATACGGTAAAGGGGATGGGGTACGTGAGTATACATGCAGGGCATCGAAAACGGCTGAAGGAACGTTTTCTTCGGGAAGGTATTGATCACTTCGAAGAACATCAGATCTTGGAAATGTTACTGTTTTACGGGATACCACGAAAGGATACCAATGAAATCGCCCATCGCTTGATAAGGGAGTTTCAAGACCTTGCCGGGGTTCTGGATGCAAAAATGGAGGACCTCCGTAAAGTTGAAGGGGTGGGGGAAAATGCAGCCATGTTGCTTGCTTTGTTAGCCCCGCTTTCCAGGCGGTATCAAAGTTGCAAATTCAAGGGAAAACATCAGTTGAACAGCTCTCAGAAGGCCGGGGAGTACGCTGTCCATCTTTTTACCGATCTTCATTACGAGTGTTTTTACCTGATTTGTCTAAACAACCAGAACCAGGTACGCCACGCGGCAAAAACCTTTCAAGGCACCATCAATGAAGCCGCAGTATATCCAAGGTTGGTAGTGGAAACCGCCCTGAAGTATCAGGCCAGCAGTGTGATCCTTGCCCATAACCATCCCGGAGGGTCAATCAAACCTTCCCAGGGGGATATTCAGGTAACGAAACGGATCAAAGAGGCCCTGGGGGCCATTGACATAAAAGTGGTGGATCATATTATCGTAGGGGATAATCGATATTTCAGTTTTGCAGAGGACCGACTGGTGTTATGAAAGGATGTGTAAATGTTGGCAGTGGAAAGGGAACGGAAATTTCTAGTGAAAAAACTTCCGGACGTATTCAAGGTGAAGAAAAAGGAAATCATACAAAAGTATTTAAGCAGTGAACCGGAATTAAGGATCCGAAAAATCGGCGGGGACTACGTTCTTACCAAAAAAGGCCCGGGTACCCATACCAGAAGGGAAGAGGAGATGGAAATTTCTTCGGAGCTATTTTTGTTTCTTGAAGGAGATCGGCCTCCGATGCAAATCCAAAAGACCCGTTACTACCTTCCCCTGAAGGCAGGCCTTGTTGCGGAGTTGGATGTTTATAAAGGGGAGTTTCAGGGCTTTTACAGTGTGGAAGTGGAGTTTGAAACAGAAGAGGACATGAAGGCTTTTGCACCCCCGGATTGGTTCGGAATGGAGGTAACGGAACGAAGGGATATCACCAATTATCAGATGGCGAAAAATGGGATCCCTAAAGACCTGACAGCCATTATTGAGAGCTACAGTCTATAGCGCAAAAGAAGGTTTAACAACAAATTGAAAAAAGGGAGAGATTTTTCATGAAGGTGCTGGACAATCAGCAAATGCGATTGTTGGATCGAATTACCACGAAGGAATATAAGATTCCGGGACTGATTTTAATGGAGAATGCAGGAATGAATACCACGGTAGAGGTGATGAAAGCCTTAAATGAAGACTACCGGAAAAAGGTGATTATCATCTGTGGAACCGGAAACAATGGCGGGGACGGATTTGCCGTTGCAAGACATCTCTATAATAAGGATGTGCAGGTAAAGGTGTACATTGTGGGAGATGAAAAGTCCATACAGAACGATGCCAAGGTAAATTTTGAAGCGATTCAGGCCATGCGGGTATCCATTGGGGTTTTAAAAGATGAAAACGATATGATTGATTTTAATTTGGACTTGATGAAATCCGATATTGTGGTGGATGCCATATTCGGGACAGGACTGAACAAGCCGGTAAAGGGGATTGCTAACGAAGTGATTGGGGTTGTCAATAAGGTTAAACGAAAAATCATCTCCGTGGATATTCCCTCGGGGATCTCCGGAGATACGGGGAAGGTTTTAGGGAGTGCTATTCGGGCCACAAAAACCGTGGCTTATCAATTGCCTAAAATCGGAAACCTTACAGCCCCGGCCATTGAATATAACGGGGAACTGTTAATTTGCCCCATCGGGATTCCCCAAGAGGCCATCAGTAAATCCCAGTATGAAGCAAAGTTGATTACGGAAAAAACCTTAAAGGATATTTTACCCATTCGGGGACTGAATTCTCATAAAGGAAACTACGGAAGAGCATTAATGATTGCGGGATCCCGGGGCATGACCGGGGCCGCTATCCTAGCCTCGAAGGCAGCCCTAAGAAGCGGGGTGGGAATGCTCCATTTGGCAATACCCGAAGAACTGAATGATATTTTAGAAACCCAGCTTACGGAGGTCATGACGGTTCCTTTTCAAGTGCCCAAGGGCAACGCAAAAGAGTTTACCGGTGTGGAGGATATCATGGGAAGTCTTCAGCGAAGCAATGTGGTGGCTCTGGGACCGGGTCTTGGAAGAAGCAAGGAGACGGAGGTTATTGTGGAACGGGTACTGCGGGAGGCAAAGTGTCCGGTGATTTTAGATGCCGACGCCCTAAATGTATTGCCGAAGATGTTAAAACTGTTAAAGAAGGTAAAAAGCCGTTGTATCCTAACGCCTCATCCCGGAGAAATGGCAAAACTTACGGGGCTGAGTATCCCGGAGATTAATGAAAATCGAATTAAGGTAGCCAAGGATTTTTCTCGTAAATACGGCGTCATTGTTGTATTGAAAGGAGCCAGTACCGTGATCACCGATGAAGAAGGGCATGTATACCTAAACACTACCGGGAATCCGGGAATGGCCACTGCGGGGAGCGGAGATGTATTAACCGGTATTATTACAGCCCTGGTGGGTCAAAAAATAAATTTGATAGGCGCCGCCATGGCCGGGGTCTATATTCATGGCCGGTCGGGGGATGAAGCCGCCAAGATCACCGGGGAATACGGAATGATTGCCAGTGATATGGTGCGGGAAGTACCAAGGATTATTACGGAGATCGTGAACAAGAAAAAAGCATTTGATTAAGGTTTTTCATTATTCCTTATTGATGGTAGGAGCAGCGAATAATTCGCTGCTCTTTAGGGATAGCAGAGGGTTGAGCTTCCCGATGGGAAGCCCGCGACGGCGAAGAAGCGACGAAATTTTAAATTTTCCGACAATAGTATGTTTAAAAAGCGAGAAGTATGGTATAATAATAATATAATAAGATCCGGTAGATCACTACCAGTCAAAAGTACAACAGTTAAATAACATGCAGCTAACATCCAAACAGGAAGCTGTTTAACGGAACCTATATTTAGGTTAGAACACAAAACATCGAACAACCTTATTACTGAAGAAGTAATTACTGAAAAAGTAATGCAAAGCATGAATGCTAAAAGGAAATAAGAAAGGTGTGATGTTTACGAACAATAATACGCCACCAAAATCAACAAATGACTGGTATAACTACTTCCGATCTTATTATGAATAGATAAGGGCGATCATAAAAAATGATTTGCCCTTATCTTATTTTATGAGGAAATCCTAAGGATTCATAAATCCATTGAAGATAAAAGATTTGATACCTAAATTCGTGGTATAATATATAGAGGAGAAACTCTTAGCCTAAGAGTTAAAAATAATAAAGGGGGATGTATACTATGAGTATTAAAATTATTACGGATTCCGCCTGCTCCCTTCCGAAAGAGATTCTGGAGGAGCTGGATATAACCGTAGCACCGCTTACGTTACAACTTGGGGAAAAATCTTTTACCGATGGAGTGGATATTGATCCGGAAGCGATGATGGAGGATATGAAAGAGGGCAAGGTCTATAAGACTTCCCAGGTTTCCCCGGCGGCCTTTGAGGAGATCTTTGAAAAATACATAGGCGCTTTCGACACCGTGATCTATATCGCCTTCTCTTCCGAAATATCCGGCACATATCAAGGAAGCGTGATTGCGAAAAATCAATTATTAGAAAAATATGATGGGCAAAAAACCTTTGATCTGGAACTGGTGGACAGCAAGTGTATAGCCCTGGGTTCCGGACTGATCGTTAAGAGGGCAGCGGAAATGGCCAAGGAGGGAAAGAGCAAAGAACAAATTTTGGAAGCGGTGAATTACTACGCGCCAAACATGGAGCACATATTTACCGTGGAGGACCTCAATTACCTGTACCGGGGAGGTCGGGTCAGCTATACTTCCGCCTTTGTAGGAGGGTTGTTGAACATCAAACCGATTTTAAATGTGGAGGATGGAAAACTGATCCCCTTTGAAAAAATTCGAAGCCGGAAAAGAGCCATTAAAAGAATTGTGGAAATTGTGAAAGAGCGAGGAGTTAATTTGGACAAGCAATTGATTGGGATCAATCATGGGAACGATCGGGAAGGTGCGGAGCTGCTACGGGAAATGCTGAAGGAGGAAGTGGGAGCTAAGGACTTTTTGATTACCACTTTACCCGCAGTCATTGGTGCCCATACCGGTCCGGGAACCCTATCCGCTTTTTTTCTGTCCACGGGAGAAAAAGATTTTGGATAAATCCTGAAAGATCCAATATAATTGACGGGATCCCTTGCCCTTAACAGTACAATAAAAAAAGCCTTCGGGCTTTTTTCTTTTTGATCAACCCCCTGAGGATTTCAGGTGAAATTGGGTATGAAAAAAAGAAGTGTCCATGAATATTTCACCATCCGATAAAACATAAATAAGACATAAGGAGTGATTAAATGAACCGAGAAATTCAAGTGCTCATTGGAGGCACCCAAGGAGACGGAATACTGGCCACCGGTCTGTATTACCTTCAAGTGCTTTCGCGAATGGGTTACCATGTTTACGGAAAACGACATTTTACTTCGAGAATCAAAGGGGGCAATAGCGCGATTATCGCCCACGGAAGTGTGGATAAAAAAGGCTGTCTGAAGGACGATATGGACATTGTTATGGCCCTGGATGAAGACACCATGGAAATTTACACGAAAAAACTAAGGAAAAGAGGACTTCTCCTTTACGACGAAGCCCTGGAATTAAAAGTGGATTTAGATTTTATTAAGGAGATGGAAATAGAAATTATCTCCCTGCCCATTACCAAGGTGGTAAAGGATAAAGGAAATATGATTATGAAAAACGTCTGCTCCCTGGGTTTTTTAACAAGGGTTACGGACATCGAACCGGAATATGTGGAATCCGTCATCGTAGAGGCCTTTAAAGACAAAGGGGAAGAAGTGGTGCGGAAAAATAAAAAGGTATTGCAGGGGGCCGTGGATTATAATTTTACCAGCCTTAAGGGGGTTAATTATCTAATCGAGCCGGTGACCCGTAAGGATCTGGGGCCGGTGGCGGTGGGAAATGATCTGATCGGTCTTGGAGCCATTATGAGCGGTTGTCGCTTTATGGCCGCTTATCCCATTACCCCGGCTTCGGAAGTGATGCAGTATTTATCGGAGCATCTTCCCCGCTATGGGGGAAAGGTGGTGCAAACCGAGGACGAGCTTGCCGCCGTCAATATGATTATCGGAAGCAGCTATGCAGGGGTAAGAAGCATTACCGGAACCTCGGGACCGGGGGTTTCTCTGATGATGGAAGGGCTCGGACTTGCCGCCATGGCAGAGGTGCCCATCGTGGTGGTGGACGCCCAGCGGAAAGGGCCCAGCACCGGCCTTCCCACAAAGCATGAGCAAAGTGATGTAAACACATTGTATTATGGAGGACATGGGGATTTCCCCAGGATCGTACTGGCCCCCGCCACCTTCGAAGACTGTTTTTATGATACGGTGGAAGCCTTTAATCTGGCAGAGGAGTATCAGTGTCCTGTGATTATCATGTCCGATGCCCTGCGCAGTCTCTCCTATGAAAACATTGAAGCACTGGACTTTGACCGGGTCACCATTAACCGGGGAAAACTGGGAAGGCAGGAGGACCTGGATGACGGAGAGGAAAGTTATAAGCGCTATGAAGACACCGGGGATCACATTTCCAAAAGAGTTTTTCCCGGGACGGAAAACGGACTCCATCATACCACCGGACTAGAGCATAGTGAGTACGGTTTTCCCTTGAGCCCCAAGGATGATCATCGAGGACTTACGGAGAAGCGAATGGAAAAAATGACACCCTTGGAATATAAAAAAGGGATTCAAATGTATCAGGAAAAGGATAATAACATACTGTTTTTAGGTTATGGCTCCACCTTTGCTACACTGGAGCAAGGGGTAAAAAAGCTGGACCGCATAGTGGACTATGGGGCAATAAAGCAAATCAAACCCCTGCCGAAAGTACAGATAAAAAAGCTCTTAGAGCATTATGACAAGGTTGTAATTGTGGAGAATAATTACAGCGCTCAGCTTCGAAGGATCATCCAGGCAGAGATCGGTTACCATGAGAAACTGGACTCCTTATTGTCCTACAACGGTGACGGCTTTCTGATTGAAGAAATCAAAGACAAAATAAAGGAGCTGGTATAATGGCAAAATATAAAGATTATAGCAATGGAATAGAACCGACCTGGTGCAAAGGCTGCGGCGATTTTTCCGTGCTCCGTTCCTTGCAGGTGGCCACGGCGGAAATGGAAATTCCCCGCAAGGATCTTTCCGTGGTTTCGGGAATCGGCTGTTCCGGCCGAATTTCCGGATACATGAAGGCCTACAGTTTTCATGGGGTTCATGGAAGGGCGCTCCCCATTGCCCAGGGTATCAAACTGGCCAATGAAGATTTGACCGTGATTGCCGCCGGCGGTGACGGAGACGGCTTTGCCATTGGAGCGGGACACTTCATTCATGCGGCGAAAAGAAATATTAATATCACCTATATTGTTATGAACAATCAAATCTACGGACTGACGAAGGGGCATACTTCCCCGGTAAGTGATCAGGGATTTAAAACCCCGAGCACCCCTCAGGGAAGCGAAGACTTACCGCTGCAACCGGGGTTGATGAGCCTATCCGCGGGGGCCACTTTTTTAGCCCAAGGATTTTCCGGCTACCAGGAGGAGTTGGTGGATCTTATTAAAAAAGGCATTGAACATGAAGGGTTTTCTTTTATTAATGTATTCAGTCCCTGTATTACGTTTAATAAACAAAACACCTACCAGTGGTTTCGAAAAAATTTGACCTCGGTATCCGAGGATAGGGCTTATGACCCGTCCAGTTATCACGGGGCCATGGGAAAGCTCATGGAAACGAATGGACTGGTCACCGGGGTTTTATACGAGAATCAACAGAAGGAAAAAAAGAAGGAAATGTCCTTGAGAGAAACCCCCATGGCCCTGGAAAGAGAAGAATTTCAAGCGCTTTTTAATCGTCTTTATTAAAAGAAGAAGCCAAGAGGATCTGGGGTCGCCTCTTCAGGTAAAAAAAGGAGGGACGTGAGATGAAAGAAGGGCTGTATTATGAAAAACTCCAGGGAAATCAGGTGAAATGCACATTATGCCCCCATCACTGCAGGATTTCCCCAGGAAAAATAGGAAAGTGCGGTGTACGAAAAAATGAGAAGGGGACCTTAATGAGTTTGAACTATGGGAAAATCACCGGGCTTCATATAGATCCCATTGAGAAAAAGCCGATTCATTTTTATCTGCGGGGGACCCAAACCTTGTCCATGGGAAGCTTCGGCTGCAACCTTCATTGTCCTTTCTGTCAGAACTATACGATCGCTAAGGGAAAGCCTCCCACTACGGACATGAGCCCGGAAGAGGTGGTGAGCCGGGCAGTAAAAGCCGGGGTTCCTTCCATATCTTATACTTATAATGAACCGATCGTTTTTTATGAAATGGTATTGGAAACCGCAAAGCTTGCGAAGAAAAAGGGACTGAAGAATATTTTAGTCACAAATGGGTATATTGAGAATGAGCCATTAAAAGAATTACTCCCTTATCTAGATGCCGCCAATATTGATTTAAAGGGGTTCAATGCCCAAGTGTATCCTGAGGTTCTAGGCGGAGAATTGGAAAGGGTCAAAAGAACGATAGCCTTTCTCCACGGAAGTATTCACATAGAGGTTACCACATTGGTGGTTACCGGGCTCAGTGACCGAAGAGAGGAGCTGATCCGTCTTTTTCAGTGGCTGGCCTCGATCAGTCCCGAGCTCCCCTTGCATTTAAATCGTTATTATCCATGCTATCGATACCAGGAGCCGCCAACGGATATTGAGTTTTTGCTAGAGATGAAAGAGGAAGCGGAACAGGTTTTAAACCGGGTACGAAGCGGAAATTTCTAAAGGAGGAAAAATAATGGGACAGATTCAAGGGATGTTTATCGTCCCCCACCCCCCAATCCTAATTTCAGAACTTGGAAAGGGAAAAGAAAAGGAAGCACAAAGAACCCTACAGGGAATGAAAGAGGTTGCCCAAAAAATTAAAGCCGGTAATCCCGATACCCTGGTTTTAATCACGCCCCATGGGGCCGTGCATCAAAACAAGCTGGCATTTCTTGAAGGGGAGGAGACAACCGGCGATCTCCGGGAGTTTGGATACCCCCACCTGAAAATGACGAAGGAATTGGACGCCAAAAACATTGAAGGTTTGAAAGAAGGGTTCAAGGAACAGGGTTTGCCCGGGGTATTTATTGAAGAATCTTTAGATCATGGCGCCTTTGTCCCTTTGCATTTCATTGAAAAAGAGATTCCGGAGACAAAGCTTATTCATATTGCCATTGGCATGTTGGGATTGAAAGAGTTGTATGACCTGGGATTAAAAATACAGGAAATTCTGGAGGCCGGGGAAGGGGCTTTTACCATTGTGGTCAGCGGAGATCTGTCCCACCGACTAAAAGACGAAGGTCCCTACGGTTATGATGAACGGGGGGAAGAGTTTGACCGAAGAATTATAAATGCAATTAAGCGTTGCAACGTAGCGGACATTATGAATATGCCCGAGGAAATTTATGGCCCCGCGGGAGAATGCGGCCTTAGGCCGATTGTTCTGGGCTTTGGCATCTTGGGGGAGGGAAAATTGACCTCCCGGGTCCTATCCTATGAAGGTCCCTTCGGTGTCGGTTACATGAATGCCTGGGTTCAAAAAAATTAGCAAAGGAGGAAATATAATGAAGCCGGAAAGCCTGTATGCCAAGCTGGCCCTACGAGCCATCGAAGAAAAAATCAAAACGGGCAACAAACTGAAATTTGAAGATTTTAAAAAAGAGGTGGAGGATGAGACATGGAGTAAAGACGTTGAAAACCTCCAGGCCGGGGCCTTTGTATCTCTTTATAATAAGGAGGAACTGCGGGGATGCATCGGTACGATAGAGCCGTTGGAAGTCCATGTGGGAGAAGAAATTATCAGAAACGCATTGGAAGCCGCCTTTTTTGATCCTCGATTTGTACCGGTGGAAAAGAAGGAACTGGACCAACTCAGCATCAGTGTAGATGTTTTAAAGGAACAAGAGTTGGTGGAAACCATAGATGATCTGGATCCCCGGAAATACGGTGTAGTTGTGGAACACGAGGGAAAAAGAGGATTGCTACTTCCCGAGTTGGAAGGGGTGGATACCCCGGACAAGCAGTTGGATATCGCGGCGAAAAAAGCGGGCATTATGGAAGGGGAGAAAATGAAAGTCTATCGATTTGAGGTTCTCCGCTATCAATAGGAGGCAGGAGAAATCAGGGAAAGGAGTAGGGAAAATGGGAAGAAGGATAATCCTGACCATGCTCATACCGCTACTGGTTTTAACTATGGCAGCCTGTGATATCGGAAACGAAAGGGAAGAGGAGCCCGAGGAGGCCAACGAAGTGGACCAACCTCAACCGGAACCCCTAGATCCCGATGAGGATGAAGATGATAATGAAGACGCGGTCGGCAGGGAAATCTACACCGTGGAAGCAAGATTCATGGGACTTGCGGATGCCAATTCTGCAGAGTTTGAAATTGTTGAATCCGGGGAATATGACTTTGTCCAGGAACTGAATGTATTCCGTTTCGGTGAAGAGGTAATCGAGGATTTCAATGAAGGGGTATATGATGTGGGGGAAGTGATTACCCTTTATATAACCATAGAAGAGGCGGAAGACTATAACATCTATACAATAGAGCGGGCGCAACCCGGTAATTAAAAGCTTACCCTTCGGTAGGCTTTTTTATTTTCATATCACCAAAGCAATGGTATAATTAGGGAAGGAAAAATTCAAAGAATACCTGCAGAAAGGAAGGTCATTATGAATCGAATCGAAAAAATCACCACGGAAGATCCGAAAAAATTTTATGACTATCTGAATCTTAACCTGAAAGGGCTGATTGCCGAGGAAAAGGACTGGCTGGCAAATTTAGCCAATGCTTCCGGGTTATTATATTTGCTGATGGACAATATTAACTGGGCGGGATTTTATCTTTATAAAGAAGAGGAATTGATCCTCGGACCCTTTCAGGGAAAGCCGGCCTGTACCCGTATTGAAATTGGTAGCGGGGTTTGCGGAACGGCGGCGAATACCTTTGAGACCCAAGTGGTGGAGGATGTGAATGCTTTTCCGGGACATATTGCCTGCGACCCCGACTCCCAATCGGAGATTGTGGTTCCCATGATTCGAGAGGGGAAGCTTATAGGGGTATTGGACATCGACAGTCCCATCAAAAACCGCTTTAATGAAATTGACCGGGAATACTTGGAAAAGTTTGTGGAAATCATACTAAACCATAGGGAGATTCCTTTAAGCTATTAAATAGGAGATGAAAATATTGAAGGAGAAAAATATAGAAAGCATCCTTGAACAGATCAAAGCGGGAAATTTACCGGTTTCCGAGGCCATGGAGCAATTAAAGGACCTTCCCTTTAAAGAGTTGGGATACGCAAAGATCGACCATCACCGGGAAATTCGAAACGGTTATCCCGAGGTAATTCTTTGTGAGGGGAAAGAGCTGGAACATATTGTAGGCATCGTGGAACATATGCTGGAAACGGGAAATAATATTTTTTTGACCCGGGCCTCCCGGGAAGTTTATGAAGCCCTTGAAAAAATAACATCGGACCTTGAATATCATCCCATTCCTCGAATCATCGTGGTCAAGAAAAGGGAAGTGGAAAAGACAGAGTCCGTGATATTAGTGGCGACCGGTGGCACGGCGGACATTAAAGTAGCCGAGGAAGCGGCCCTGACTGCAGAAATTTTAGGGAATACCGTGGAACGGTTATATGATGTAGGCGTAGCGGGGATCCACCGGTTGTTAAAAAACACGGATAAATTACAGCAAGCCAATGTAATCATTGCGGTAGCCGGTATGGAGGGGGCTCTTCCCAGTGTGATCGGAGGCCTGGTGGACAAGCCCGTGATAGCCGTTCCCACCAGTGTGGGATATGGAGCGAATTTTCAAGGGCTATCCGCACTGCTGACGATGCTCAACAGTTGCGCCAGCGGAATCGGCGTGGTAAACATCGACAACGGCTTCGGCGGGGGATACCTGGCCGGCACCATCAATCGACAAATTGAAAAAGCCCGAAGGGCTGAATCCTAAAGAAAGAGTGGGGAAAATATATGGAAGAACGAATACTTTATTTAGACTGTTTATCCGGAATCAGTGGGGATATGACCATCGGGGCCTTATTGGATTTAGGCCTGGACCAAGACGCCTTCCTCTCGGAGCTGAAAAAAGTGAAGGTGGAGGGTTACACCTTACAAATTGAAAAAAATCAGAAAAACGGTATCACCGGTGTGGACTTTGATGTGATTATGGAAAAGCCGGGTCACGGACATCATGATCATGGACATCATGGTCACGGACATCATGGTCACGAACATCATCACCGAAACCTAAAGGATATTGAAAAACTCATTGATGACAGTGACTTAGAGGAATCGGTAAAAAACATGAGCAAGGAAATGTTCAGGCATGTGGCGAAAGCGGAAGGGAAAATTCATGATAAGCCCTTGGACCAAGTGCACTTCCATGAAGTAGGGGCCATTGATTCCATCGTGGATATTATCGGTGTTGCAATTTTAATCCATCAGTTAAATCCCGATAAAATTATCTCTTCCCCGCTCCACATCGGGACGGGATTTGTGAAATGTGCCCATGGGAAAATCCCGGTACCGGCCCCGGCGACCCTGGAAATTTTAAAGGGAATGCCCGTATATTCCACCGGTATTCGAAGCGAGTTGGTAACCCCCACCGGGGCGGCCATTGTCAAAGTGCTGGCCGACGAGTTTCGGGAAACCCCCTTGATGGAAATTGAAAGCATCGGTTACGGCCTGGGGACAAAGGATTTGGAAATTACCAATGTACTGCGAATGATGGTGGGTAAAAAAAAAGTATAGAGCCTGAGGAGGAAGGGGAGAAGGAAACCCTTTTATTACTGGAGACCAATATCGACGATATGAATCCCGAGATCTATTCCTACGTTTTTGAGAAGTTTCTTGAAGAGGGGGCACGGGATGTTTATCTGACCCCGATTATGATGAAGAAGAATCGACCGGGGACCAAGCTCAGTGTTCTTGCGGATAAAACCCTGGAGGAAAATATGAAGAAAATGATTTTTCTCGAGACCTCAACCCTGGGAATTCGCATAACCGAGATTCACCGGGAGGCTCTGACGCGGGAGTTTGTAAAAAGAGAAACCCCCTTCGGGATGATTACCTTTAAAGAGGGATATTATCAAGGAACAAGAGTAACCTTCACCCCGGAATATGAAGATTGTCGGAGGGTTGCAAAGGAGCAGGGGCTTTCCCTCCGCCGGGTCTATGAAGTTTTAAGTAAAATCGATTAAAACATAAAAAACTCCATCCCCTATTCTTCGGAATCCGGGGTGGAGTTAAAATACTTGTGAATGCCTGAGGCGATTCCCCGGGCGATTTTTTCCTGGTATTCGTCGGTCTGCATCTTCTGGTCCTCTTCAGGATTGGACATAAATCCAATTTCCACTAAGGTGCTGGGGACCTTGGACCAATTAAGGATGGAAAGATTGTTTCGAAAGTGAACCCCCCGGTTTCTGGCCCCGGTGGCCTCTGCCAGTTCATCAACAATTAAAGTGCTGAGGGTTTTGCTGACCGCGGCCCGGTCGGCATCGATATAGGATACGTTAAAGGAGGGGGACAGGACACTAACCCCTTGGGCAGAGGTGATGGAGCTGCCGTCGGCGTGAAGGGAGACTAAAATGTCAGCCCCTATCTCCTCCGCCATTTTTCCCCGTTCCTTATTGGTAATATGTACGTCATGACGATCCCGGGTGAGGACCACTTGATAACCCAGATCCTTAAGGGCGGATTCTAATTTGAAGGCCACATCCAAAACCAGTTCGTATTCCCATACGCCGGTGGAGACCCCCCGGGTTCCTGTGGACACCTTATAAACCGTGCTGTTTAAAGAGGGGGCTGCATTTTCCCGAGTGTAATCCGGATCTTTTTGATGGCCGGGATCAATGAGGATTGTGGGGGTTTCCGAGGTTTTTTCCTCGGGATCCTCTTCTGAAAGCTCCCCCTTTAGTTCCTCACCGGCGGAAATTGTTGGGGCGGAATCATCCCCGGCAGAGCTGGAGAAACCGGGAAAATTATAGGTTGCGGAACGGACGAAAAAGACGATCAGTAAAAAGACAAAGCTGATAAATAAAACCTCATATAATTTATTAAAATTGGTTTTCATAGAGGGAACAACCTTCTTTCTTTACAAAGAGTGGGTAGTTATTACTAACCATTTTATGTGAAAGTTCAAAAAAAAGCAATGGAAAAAGCCAATTTTTGTAACAAAGGAAAGTATGTTAGAATAAACAACAGAAAAAGAATAGTAAAGGTAGAGTCAATAACAAACAAAGGAGCAGCCTCTTATGCATAAAACCCTATGGAAAACAGTAGAAGGCAAAGGCAATGAAAATGTTGAAATACAAGGGGTCGACCCGGTTATCACCAGGATCCTTGAGCAAAAGGGGATCACCGATGTGGAAGAGATTCAGGAGTTTTTAAGTGCTAAACCGAAAAAAACCTATGATCCTTTTTTGATGAAGGATCTGGCCCAAGCCTGTGACCTGATTGAAAAAGTTTATAATAACCGGGGACATATTCTGATTTACGGAGATTATGACGTGGACGGAATCACCTCCACGACCTTACTGATGGATTTTTTCCAAGGTTTTTATAACAACACCTCCTATCATATCCCCAATCGGCAGGAAGAAGGTTATGGTCTAAATCTGGAAACCCTGAAAGAATTGGTGAAAACCCGGAAGCCTGAACTTTTAATATCCGTAGACTGTGGAATTACAGCATTGGAAGAGGTGGATTTTTTAAAGGAACAGGGAGTGGAGGTAATCATTACGGAC
Organism: Isachenkonia alkalipeptolytica; assembly: GCF_009910325.1. Taxonomy (NCBI): domain Bacteria; kingdom Bacillati; phylum Bacillota; class Clostridia; order Eubacteriales; family Clostridiaceae; genus Isachenkonia; species Isachenkonia alkalipeptolytica. The sequence goes on along the minus strand of NZ_SUMG01000005.1, from coordinate 40,291 downwards.
CATCACACACCGGGAGAGGAGCTGCCGAAATCCTTGGTGATCAATCCTAAAAGAAAAGACTGTGATTATCCCTTTAAAGAGCTTTCCGGCTGCGGTGTGGCCTTTAAGCTAACCCAGGGCATTCAACGAAGGCTGCAGTTGGGAAAAAAAATCCTGAACCAAAACCTGGATCTTGTGGCTCTGGCGACGGTGGCGGATGTGGTTCCCCTAAGGGATGAAAATCGAACCTTGTTAAAGTATGGACTGCAAAGAATCAATGAGCGTCGCCGCCTGGGACTGAAAGTTTTACTGGAAGAAATTCGCCTGGGGGATAAGAAAATCACCCCGGGGCATATCGGTTTTATGATCGGCCCCCATTTCAATGCCGGGGGAAGAGTGGCCGAGGCCCGTACGGGAGTAGAGCTGTTGATGACCCGGGATCAAAACCGGGCAAGGGAAATTGCCCGGCATCTGGCCCGGTGCAATGAAGAACGACAGGAAATTCAGCAAGTGGGACTGGAGCGGTGCTTAACAGAAATCGAAGAAAAGTACTCGGAGGATGATTTTTTAATTGTGGATCTGCCCGGGCTTCATGAAGGGGTGATCGGCATCATAGCGGGAAGAATTAAAGAGATTTATTACCGGCCGGTGTTGGTACTGACGAATTCTGAGGATCCGGAGGTTTATAAGGGCAGTGGCAGAAGCATTGAGGGTTTTGACTTATACTACGAAATGTCTGGCTTTAAAGACCTTTTTCAGAAATTTGGCGGTCATCCTGCGGCCTGTGGACTTTCCCTGGAAAAAGGCAACATTCCCCGCCTTCGCCAAGAGCTGAATAAGCGGGCGAAGGAGCTGAAAGAGGAGAACCCGGAGCTGTTTTTGAAAAAGATTAAGATTTATGCCAAATTGGAGGAAGAGAAGCTTCATAAAGGATTTATTGACACCATACACCAAATGGAGCCTTATGGTATGGGAAATGAGAAACCCCTTTTTCTTTTAGAAAATCTCAGGGTTCCCGCTAAAGGAAAACAGCGATTAGGGAAGGAAAAAACCCATTTGAAATTAAAGGGAAGAGTTCCCGGAGGAAAGCAGGAGCTGGAGGCTATTGGGTTTAATATGGTGGAACAGTACTTTGAAGAGCTTCAAAGCCCCGATGCCCTGGATGTGGTCTTTTTCCCCGAAATGAATGTATGGAAGGGACGGGAATCGGTACAGTTGTTGATTCAAGACCTTCGAAGCCGTGAAGAGGAATAAAAAGCAAAAAAGTCCCTTGAAAGACCTATGAATAGAGGTCTCTCAAGGGGCTTTTTTGCTTTCATAATAGTTTTCCTCACCGGTGATTCCTTAACGTAAAAAACCAAATTGGTTTATCAGTACAGGGAAAAATAGAAAAATCACGGCAATCACCGTCATCACCCAAATGAGCTTCTTATAGCGTTTGCTCATTTTTCCCTTTTCCATCTGTATATGAACATAGGCTAAGGAACCGGCTGCAAGAATAATAAAAATCGGTCGATAAGGTGCCAGGGATTGAAAGAAGGAAAGGCCGAAGGTCCCTAACCCGAGGGACACTAAAATCACCGGACCCACTCAGCACATCATGGCAAAAAACGAAGCGATAACAGCACCGAATCCGGAAACTGTGGATTTGATACGATTCATGGTTTGTTCCCCCTCATTTCATAAAATGATCATGTATACAGTACAGTGTAACATAAAAATAAAGTAAAAGCTATTAAATGAGAAGGGTTCTCCTTGGGGGAGAACCCTTTCAAGGTTTTTAACTAATACCCCGGAGAAACTTCTTTCGTTTTGATAATCACTGGGGTTAAGGGTTCCAGGTAAATGGATTGATCATCTAAGAAAAAGCCCTTAGGATCAGAAATATTTTCGGTTCCTGCTCTTTCCCGGTCCACAAGGACTTTCCCCTGTCGCAAATCATGGTGCAGGGTAAGTTTTCGAGAATTTTGGTCTGCATTAACGAAAACGTAGTAGGCTTCGGTTCCTTCCAGATTTTCCAAACGGTAAGCGATAACCAGGTCCCAACCCCCGATTTCCGGTGCATGGACTTTGGTTACCTTACGAAAAACCGCCTCCATGGTTTTATGACGGAAGGCATCACTGGAGCGCCTCAGATGGATCAGTCCCTTGGTATACTCCTTGGTTTGGGTATGAAGGGGGTATTTTTCCGGATCCTGTATCCGGGCCCAATGAAAGAGATTTACCGCATCGCTGGAGTCATAGGAGTCATGGATAAAGTAAGGGTATTCAAAGGGGTTTCCCTCTTTATCAACCATAAAAGTGGATTTATAAGGGGGGTTTTTCACCGGAGATTTATAATCCGGGTGCAGAAACTGCTTGGTACGCCCGTACTCCTGGCCTGCGTGTAAAAATGCGGTTCCCTGGGCGGTGAGCACCATCAGATTGCCTAGGCGAATCCGCCGTTGAATCTCCTCTTCGTGGTATTTCGGATCCTTTTTGATGGACTGGGCAATCACATCATGAAGGGTAAGGTTATCATGGGCCTCGATATAGGGCACCACATCTCCCGGATGGCTGGCCTTAAAATTTGAAGGCATGGCCCGAAGGTTGTCATAGATCCGGTGAATGCTCCGGGGGCCGCCGGTTAAAAACCGGGGTTCTCCTTCACTGCCGAAGCCGGACTTCAGTTCGTTTCGAAAGTCATCGGAAAAAGAGCCCACGCTCTGGGTATACTGCATCCAATCCTGGTCCGCGGCCAAAACCCGTTTAGCCCCTTCGTCTCCCGCAAAGGTTCGCCAGCCCTCGCCGATCATTAAAATATCAGGGTTGAGTTTTTTGCTTTCATCATAGGCCATTTGAATGGTTTCCGCATCATGGTCCCCCATCATATCGAATCGAAAACCGTCTACTTTGAACTCTTTAACCCAGTAAAGAATGGAGTCCAGAAGAAGCCGGCGAGCCATTTTATGGGTGGTACCTAAGCGGCCGCCGCCAAAACTTTCCCGGGGGGAACCGTCGGCATTCATAAAATGGTAATAGCGGGGTTCCAAGTCTTCGAGAATATGAATCGAAGCGGTGTGGTTGTAGACCACATCCAGAATAACGCCCATACCCCGGCGGTGAATTTCCCGGATCAGGGTTTTAAATTCCTCAATGCGTTTTTTCGGGTCCTTTGGATCCTCGGAGTACATCCCCGTCAGGGCGAAATAACTGTGGGGGTCGTATCCCCAGTTGTAATTATTGCCTTTAGAGGAATATTCCATAATCCGCTCTCCCCGCCGGTATTCATTGGCGAAGTAATAGCTCATAATCGGGAGGAGCTGGATATGGGTTACGCCCAGGTCCTTGATATAGTCCAGTCGGTCGATAAAGGCGGTGAAGGTTCCAAAGGGGTGACTCAGCGTGGAAGCAATATCCGGATCCGACGTAAAATCCCGAACATGGACTTCATAAATAATGCCGTCCTCCCGCTTTTCGTAACCGGGAATTTTAGCAAAGTCTAATTCAGGACCGATCATCGAAGGATTCACAATTGCCCCTTTACCAACTCGGTTTCGGGAGTCATCCTGGTTCCAAATGGCCATGGAGGGAGCGTAAGGGTCCAGAGCCAGCACACTTTCCGCCTTGCGGGTAATTTTATAATGGTAGTAGTAGCTTTCTAAACTTTCCAGCCCCGTATTATCCTCCCCTAGGGTGATATGCCAAGAGCCGTTTTCCCCTTTTTCCATTAGAAGATCCTCTTGAATAACATTGTAGGGATCCTCTTTGTCATATAAAACCACAGAAACCTCTTGGGCACTGGGAGACCAAAGGGTAAGGGTGGCGCTGCCGTCGTCATGCAGTCTTGGACCTAAGGGTCCTTTATATTTCGGTCGGCCGGAGCCGTTGGTATATACTTCATTGGTCAAAAAATCCATTGTTTTCCTCCTTTTGGATAAAACACTTTCGCTTAACTACTATATTATCATATATTGAAGTTTTTGAGAAAATAAAACCTTAACAGTTACTTAACATTTCTTTAACACTTCCTTAACCATAGAGGCCTTGAAAGAATCTATACTAAGCTTGTAAGCAAGAATACAACATTAAAGCAGGATAAAATCAAAGGAGGAATTCACAGTGAAAAAAGCAGTTCTGGTATTGGCACTTATTTTATTCGGATCCTTAGTACTATTCGGATGTGGAGAAGAGAACGAAGAGGCATCGGACAACGGAGGAAACCATGTGGAAGACGGAAACAACGAAGATAGCGGCGACAATGAAGAAAACAGCGATATGGATTTTTCAAGAATGATCGAAGCAAGAGGTTCCGACACTATGGTAAATTTGGGACAGCGATGGGCGGAAGAATTTATGAATGAATACTCGGAAGCCAGTATGTCCGTAACCGGTGGGGGATCGGGGACGGGAATTGCAGCGATGATCAACGGAACCATAGATATTGCCCTTTCTTCAAGAGCGATCCGGGAGGATGAAATTGATCAGGCGTCGGATAACGATGTGGAAGTGGTGGAACACATAACGGGAAGAGACGGAATTGCCATTGCGGTGCATCCCGACAACCCTGTGGAGGAACTGACCATGGCGGATCTGAAAGCGATTTTCACCGGAGAAAAAAGAAACTGGAGTGATTTTGGAGGGGAAGACGCTGAAATTACTTTGTACTCTCGGGAGTCCAACTCCGGAACCTATGTGTTTTTTAGAGAGTTTGTGTTAGAAGACGAAGACTATGCCTCTTTTGCCAATTTGATGCCCTCGACCCAAGCCATTGTTGAAGGGGTTATTCAAGATGAAAAGGGCATCGGATATATTGGACTGGCCTATCTTGATGATGACGGCATCAAAGGGGTGTCCATCGCAGGGGAAGAAAGTGCAGAAGCAGCCTATCCCAGTATGGAAAATGTTATTGCAGGAGATTATCCCGTGGCAAGACCCTTGTTTTTATACACCGACGGAGAACCGGAAGGCGTGGTAAAGCTGTTTATGGACTTTGTCATGAGCGAACAGGGACAACAAATTGTGGAAGACATCGGCTTTGTACCGGTACAGTAATCCGGGATTAATAGTAAACATTTAAAAATTCATGATCAACCCTCTGCCAAAGGCCTTGAAGAAAAGAAGTAAAGGCTGAGGCAGGGGGGAAATATATTTTAAAAACGATGGGGATCGTTGAGAGGGATTGAAAAAGTTTATTGGAAGAAATACTGAAATGTGAGGTGTTACTCAGTGAAAACAATGTTTGATAGTATCCTGGCAATTGTAAAGCCCCAGGGAGGAGAAGGGATCAATCCCCGGGAAAAACTTGAAAACAGCTCCTGGAACTTAACCAAAAGTTATAAAAATCGAATTCGGGAGTTTTTGATCGAAAAGATTATATTTGTATTAGGTGTCACCGCTCTTCTGATTATGGGACTGATTTTTGTGTTTTTGATTCAAACAGGGATCCGTTTGTTTGATGATATTAGTGTGGGACAGTTTCTTTTTGGCAGAGAGTGGTATCCTAATGCCACGAATCCAAGATTTGGGATCCTTCCCATGATTGCAGGGTCCCTTATGGTAACGGTGGGAGCAATCTTAATCTCCGTCCCCATAGGAATTGGCAGTGCCATTTTCATAGCGGAAGTGGCACCGCCCAAAACCAAGACGGTGTTTAAGCTGATTATAGAATTTTTATCCGCAATACCCTCGGTAGTACTGGGTTTTTTAGGGATTGTGGTACTATCGAACTGGGTTCGAATCAGTTTCAATTTATCTTCAGGATTTACGGTGCTTACGGGATCCATTGTAATCGCCTTAATGGCACTGCCTACAATTATCAGCGTATCCGATGACGCCATAAGGGCCTTGCCGAAAGAATACCGGGAAGCCTCCCTGGCCCTGGGAGCCTCAAAGTGGGAGACCATTAAAAATGTCCTCCTTCCCGCGGCCTCTTCAGGGATTATTGCAGCGGTTATGCTGGGCGTCGGACGAGCCATCGGGGAAACCATGGCGGTAATGATGGTCATGGGTAATGCGGTGCAGATTCCATCCACCTATCTGGAATCAGGAAGGACCTTAACGGCGACGATTGCCGCGGAAATGGGGGACACCGTACGAAACGGTACCCATTATAATGCGCTCTTTGCCATCGGTGTGGTGCTTCTTATTATGACCAGCGTGATTAATACCATTTCAGAGTGGGTTTTACACCGGGCTCAAAGGGAGGGAAAATAAATGGAAAATAGGGTTAAAGATATGGAAATGAAAGGGGATCGGCAAAAAAAGATCCGAGAAAAGCTGATGTTCGGTCTGTTTACCCTTTGTATGTTGGCCGTCGTTATTCCCACCTTGCTAATCATCGGATTTATCGTTGTAAAGGGAATTGGTACCGTGAACTGGAGTTTTTTAACGGAGATGCCTTCTATGGGGATGACGGAAGGAGGGATTTTCCCTGCGATTGTGGGAACCCTCTATCTTGTAACGGGGACTATTGTTTTTTCATTGCCCCTGGGAGTGGGCGCCGCCATCTATCTTACGGAATACGCAAAACAGGGAAGACTCACAAGAATTATTCGAATTGCGGTGTTAAATCTGGCGGGGGTGCCCTCCGTGGTGTACGGCCTGTTCGGCCTCGGCCTCTTTGTGTTCTTTCTCGGGTTCGGATCCTCTATTTTAGCCGGTTCCTTAACCTTGGCCTGTTTGATCTTACCGATCATCATCACCACATCGGAAGAGGCGATTAAAAGCGTACCCGACAGTTACCGGGAAGCTTCCTTAGCCCTGGGGGCCTCGAAGTGGGAAACCATTGCCCGGGTGGTATTGCCCCAGGCTATTCCCGGGATTATGACAGGAAGCGTACTGGGAATCGGAAGAGCCGCCGGGGAAACCGCCCCCATACTCCTTACAGTAGCGGCGTTTTTCATTCCGAGACTGCCCGGTTCTATTTTTGACCAGGCCATGGCCCTTCCCTATCATCTGTATATTGTATCCACCCAGGTTCCGGGTATGCCGGAATCCATAAAATACGGAACCGCCTTGGTGTTACTGGGTGTGGTGGGCGTGTTTTTCGCTATCGCCACTGTCATACGATTAAAATTTAAACAAATGAATCATATGGAATAGATTTCAAAGGAGGAGTTAATATGTCGGATGTAAGAAATTCGAATGCCATTATCGAGGTGAAAGATTTAAATCTGTATTACGGAGATTTTCAAGCCCTGAAAAATATTGACACCGGAATTGAAAAAAACAGGGTCAGTGCCTTAATCGGTCCCTCCGGTTGCGGAAAGTCCACCTTTCTTCGAACTCTTAATCGAATGAATGATTTGATCAGCGGCGTAACCACCAAAGGAGAGGTAACCTTTGAGGGAAGACAAATTTATGATCCGGACTTGGACGTGGTGGCCCTCCGGAGAAAAATCGGTATGGTGTTTCAAAAACCCAATCCTTTTCCCAAATCCATTTACGAAAATGTGGCCTACGGTCCTAAGAGAAGCGGTGTGAAAAATAGAAAAGATTTGGATCAAATTGTGGAGGAAAGCTTAAAGGAAGCAGCCCTATGGGAAGAGGTGAAGGACCGTCTTCATAAATCCGCTCTGGGGCTTTCCGGAGGGCAACAGCAACGATTATGCATTGCCCGGGCTCTGGCCATGAAACCCCAGGTATTGTTAATGGACGAGCCCACCTCCGCCCTGGATCCCATTGCCACCAATCGGATTGAAGAGTTGATTACCCAATTAAAAAAAGACTATACTATTGTGATTGTAACCCATTCCATGCACCAGGCCGCACGGATATCCGATAAAACCAGCTTCTTCTTAATGGGAGAGCTGATTGAACAGGGGGATACGAATAAAATCTTTACCACCCCCGAGGATCAACGAACCGAGGATTATGTAACGGGACGATTCGGTTAAAAAAAATGAAAGATGCAAGAAATTTGAAATAGGGGTAACCAGGGAAAGAACCTATGAATATCCGGTAGGGGCAGAAGGATTAGGGTATAAAAGTGTTATAAATTTTATAAAAGAGGTGGATAAATTGCGAAGCCAATTTCAAGAGGAATTAAAATCATTAAATATAAAACTGTTAAAGATGGGATCCATGGTGCAAAATATCATTGAGGTATCGGTACAATCCTTGGCGAAACAGGATTTGAATCGGGCAAGGTCCGTGTTTGAGCTGGACGATGACATTGATGCCTTAGAACTGGAAATCGAGCATCAGTGTATGAACTTAATTGCCCTGCAGCAGCCCATTGCCCGAGATCTTCGAACCATCGGCACGATTTTAAAAATCATCACGGACCTTGAGCGGATGGGGGACCATGCAGTGAATATTGCCAAGGTTACCCTGGAAATCGGAGAGGATAAACTGATCAAGGCCCTGATTGATATTCCCAAAATGGCCCGGCTCACCGAGGATATGGTCAATAAATCCCTGGACGCTTTTATGCATGAGGATATCGACTTGGCCAAGGAGCTGGATCACTATGATGACCAGGTGGACGATCTTTATGAAGCCATTTATTTAGAACTTATTGAGATGATGTTGGAGAACCCCGATATAATTAAACAGGCCACCCAGCTATTGTTTATCGGAAGGTATTTAGAGCGTACCGCAGACCATGCAACAAATATCGGCGAGCGGATTATTTACATGGTCACAGGGGAACGGATGAAGATTAATTAGAAACAACGGAAGATATTGAACAGAGGAAGCCGTAAAATGGTATAATAGCCATAAAAGGTATCAGAAAAAACTACAATAAAGCTGGGCAAAGGCCCGGCTTTTTTTACAAAGGAGGAAGGCCGGTTATGGCAAAGAGGATACTGATTGTTGATGATGAAGATCATATTCTGGAGCTGATTTCCTTTAATTTGGAAAAGGAGTATAAGGTAATCACTGCGGGGAGCGGAGAAGAAGCCCTTGAAAGATTAAACAGGGAAAAGGTGGACTTGATGATTCTGGATTTGATGCTTCCTGGAATGGACGGTATTCAGGTATGCAATAAGATCCGGAATCAAGAAGAGCTGATGCATCTTCCCATTATTATGCTCACCGCAAAAAGCGAAGACTCTGATCGAATCCTGGGCCTGGAGGTCGGAGCCGACGACTATTTGCCCAAGCCCTTTAACGTCCGGGAACTGCAAGCTAGGATCAAGGCCGTACTTCGCCGAAGCGGCGATCATAAAGGGGACGGGAAAAATCAGTATCATATCCGGGATCTGACCCTGGATCTTGAGAGCCGGGAGGTTCGTAAAAACGGAGAGGTCCTTCCGCTGACCGCTAAGGAATTCGATCTGTTAAAGTTGTTGATGGAGCATCAGGGAAAAGTCTTATCCAGAAATTTCTTGTTGGATAAAATATGGGGCTACGAGTATTTTGGAGAGAGTCGGACCGTAGACGTTCATATTCGGCACCTCCGTATGAAAATCGGGGAGGAGGAGGCACATCCCTATATTTTAACAAAACGAGGGATCGGATATCAAATGCTTCGGGAAGAAGGGGGAAGGGCATGAAGAAAAAACTGACCCTACTCTTGCTGGTAGTTTTATTAACGGGAACCCTTCTTGCGGGACTGTTACCCATGAGTTTTATTCGAAGCCGGTATATTGAAGAGGTGGAAAATCGTCTGTTGGATAATGCAAAGCTGGTGGAAGGATTTCTTCTGGAGGAGGTAGATGAAGAGACGCTACAAAGAAGAGTGCTGTCCATCGGCGAGGTGTTGGATGCAAGAATAACCATTGTGAATGAAAATGGCCGGGTGTTGGCGGATACGGCCATGGGGGAAGATGGGTTCGAAAACCATTTAAACCGGGAGGAGATACAGGAATCTCTACAGGGGCAGGTTGGTCGTTCTGTTCGGGTTAGCGAATCCGTGAATGAAGAGTTGCTCTACGTGGCAATCCCCAGATATTTGAGCGACGGGAGCATACAAGTGGTTCGACTGTCTCTATCCCTTTCGGAAATTCAGGCAATCAACCAACAGATGCTTACTTATGTACTCATATCCATCGGTGCCGGGGTAATACTGGCTTCGATTTTAGGCTATCGTTTTATTAATAAATTTCTCGAGCCGGTGAAAAAGTTGAAGGAAACCTCCCGGGAAATTGCCAAAGGAAACTTAAACCGGTCATTGGAGGTAAGCAGTAATGATGAGCTGGGAGAACTTTCCGAGACCTTTAATGAAATGCGGGTACAACTGAAGCATTCCTTTGAAGAAATGGAGGATCAAAACGTTAAACTCCAGGCGCTACTTACCAGTATTACCAATCCCATAATTGCGGTAAATCCCAAGAAAGAGATCATCCTCTTTAACCCGGCGGCGGAGACGCTGTTTGAGACCAAAGGAGAAGCGGTATATGGAAAGCATATTTTGGAAGTGGTTCGGGATCATACCTTAGAAGAGCGGGTAGAGGAGATTTTTGATCAGAACCGGGAAACCCAAATGGAATGGGAGTTAAAGTATCCGAGCAAACGGCATTTAAAAGTGAATACCAGTCTGATCCGGGTGCCTAAGGATCCTAATCGGAGCCTGGGAATCGTCGCCTCCATTGAGGATCTCACAGAGATGAAAAAGCTGGAAACCATGCGTTCCGACTTTGTGGCCAATGTATCCCATGAACTGAAAACCCCCTTGACCTCCATAAAAGGGTTTGTGGAAACCTTGAAAAGCGGTGAGGTGGAAGAAGAAGAACAACGACAGCGGTTCTTAGGAATCATTGAAATCGAAGCGGAAAGACTGACCCGGTTGATCAACGATATTCTTACCTTAGCTGAAATTGAAAGCCATGGTAAGTCCGATAAAGAAGCATCCATAGATGTACAAACCGCAATTGAAAGTTCTCTGGATATCATCCGGCCCATTGCAACAGCAAAAAATATTCAAATTTCTGTGGAGGTGGAAGAGGATCTTCCGAAGATCCAAGGCAAGGATGATTGGTTTAAGCAGATGCTGATAAATCTCTTGGATAACGGGGTGAAATACACCCCGGAATCCGGGGAAATTGAGCTTAAAGCTTATACACAAAAGGGCAGAGTTTATCTAAGGGTTAAAGATAACGGACTGGGTATTCCAAAAGCGGATGTAGATAGGATTTTCGAACGTTTTTACCGGGTGGATAAGGGCCGCTCCCGTAAGGTTGGGGGAACCGGCCTGGGGCTTGCCATCGTAAAGCACGCGGTAAGGTCGTTAAACGGTCATATTGAGGTAAAAAGTAAAGAAGGGGAAGGGACAGAATTTACAGCGAATTTTCCTTCGGATAAAGGGCAGTAAAAAGAAAACCCCTTCCCATGATATTTCTGTCGAAGAGACAAAAGTAACATGGGGCGGGTTTTATTGGTAAGCCGTAGCTATTTTATGGATGTGCAGTCGGTGCTGTGGCGAGGGTGTTTAGTACAGCCGCTCAATGTCGCTTTCATCCATTAATTCAGCCACATAGGCCTGTTGTTGTTCCTGAGCTTTTTGCTGTTGCAACTGGGCGATGAGTTGCTCTTCGATTTCTTCTAGTGGGAGAACTTCTTCTCCTTGCTGCTCCTGAGCCATTTCATACTGGGCATAGAAGGCTTCAATTTCTTCATCGGTAACTTCAATGTCGTCGAAGTTCAGTTCGGTTTCAAACAGCTGGGAAATCAAGAGTTCTTCATAAACCATTTGCTCAAGATCCTCTTCCGTTAGGTTGTCCGCTTCAAGAGCTTCCTGAAAACCCTCTTCCCCGCCGAATTGTTGAACGAGCATGCCGATGTTTTCATCAATTTCCTCATCGGTTACTTCCATTCCCTGGTTCTCCGCTTCCTGGGTGAGCACCCGTTGACCGATTATGTTTTCAATGGTTTGATGTTGCAGTTCCGGAAGGAGCATGGCATTTTCATCAGCATCCAGATCAATACCATATTGCTGTGCCACCATTTGTTTCGTTCTTTCAAACTGGGCCTCAAATTCTTCCCGGGTGATTTCTTCACCGTTGATGACCAATAGGGCTTCATCGGCATCGAAATCTTCGAGATCCAAGGCCTCCGGTCCCTCCATATCCCCGGGGGCTTCTTCCTGGGATCCGTTTTCTTCTGCGGTTCCGTTATCACCGTTATCGTCGCCATTACCACATGCAGTCAGTAAAAAGATGCTTAAAACCGCGATACCGAAAAGCATAATTCTCTTTTTTGTCAAAATAAAACCTCCTATATTATTATCATCGATCGAATAGACAAAATTTCATACGTTAATAGTTTAGTACAGAATGTGACAAAAGTCAATTCTCACGGGAAAAAGTCCCAACCGCAAAAAACCCTTTAAAGACGTATGAAAATGTCTTTAAAGGGCTAGTCAGGTCTAATTGAAAAAATATTCTATGTCACTGTTATCGATTAAGTTCTCGACGTAATTCCGTTGTACTTCCTGGCGGCGGCGCTGAATAAGGGACTGGGCCAGTTCATCCTCAACCTCTTCGAAGGACTCGGGCTCACGGCCCATGTCTTCCCGTTGCTTGACGAAGCGATCGTAAAGGGCGTCGAGTTCCTCTTCGTCATAGCTGATGTTATTTAAATCCAACTCCTGCTCATAGACTGCGGTTATTAATTGATCCTCTTCAATGAGAACTTCCAAATCCTCCCGGGTAAGCTCCCGGTTTTCCAGAAAGGATTCAAATTCCTCTTCACTGCCCTGTTGCTGGATGATTCCCTGAATCTGTTGATCTACAAAAGAAGAGGGAACGGTTAGGTCCAGCTCCTCGGAGCGTTGTACCAGGGCTCGTTGTTCAATCAGGTCGTTCATTGCCCGGATCTTCAGCTCCTCGGCAATATCACCGTGTTGGGGGTCGTCCAGGTCAAGGCCCTGTTGTTCCTCGTATTGGTGCTTTAATTGAAGAATGTAGGTATCAAAATCTCCCTGGGTAATCTCATCACCATTTACTCTTACCAAAACCTTTTCTGTGTCATAATCCGGGTCGATGCCGTTTTCCTGTTCATCAACCGGGTTATCCTCACTTCCGGTTTCCATTTCGTCTTCGCAGCCACTAAAGCTGAGTAAGGCAATAAACAAAATTGGCAATAGCCATAATATGCTTTTTTTCAAAATAAAACAACCTCCTAAGATATATTATTTTACAGTGTAATAGAAAATTTCAGAAATGTCAATCATAGGAGGTTGTGTTTATGAAATTGTAACCCTTATAAGGGGTTTCGATTGTTAGGACTTTGGTTTGAAGTTTTCGTATCCGTAATCAAAGGCTTTCATGTTGACCTCGATGGCTTTTTCCGGAACATTTTCCCGAAGGGTTTCTTTCCAGATGTCCACGGGAATCGGTAAAAATTGGGCCATTACCCCAAGGAGAACCGTATTGGCGGCCTTGCGATTCCCTAATTTTCCGGCATCAGCGCTAAAGTCGGAAAGATAGTGCTCGTAGCGTTGAAAAAATTCGCTGATTTCCTCACTGGGATAGGCCACCTTCTCTAACAGGCTAGGGGTAGGATAGATTTCCTTCGTATTGACGATCACTTTGGTATTTTCATTTAGAAGATGCTCCCAACGTTGTCCTTCCAGGGGTTCTAATCCTAATAAAATGTCCGTTTTTCCCACTGGAATATTGGGGGAGTGCACTTTTTTACCGATTCGAACAGAGCCCCAAACCATTCCCCCACGCTGGGCCAGGCCGATAACGTCATTGCTTTTTACATCATATCCGGCCTTTAATGCAGCCTTGCAGATGACATCCGTGGTTAGTACGAGGCCTTGCCCTCCGACACCGCCTAGCATAATATTTTTCGTCTCCATAGTTTCCCTCCTTGAAATTTAATGAGAATTTTCTCGAAAAGTCTTTATTTCGGATCCTCGTTTTGATCCTCATTGTTCAGCTTCATCTTCTGGTATTCCTGACGCTTGTATTTTGCGCTGCCTTTTTTGCTGTGATCCGGATGTTGTCCCTTGGGCTGAATGGCATCCACCGGGCAAACCTGGGCACAAACACTGCAGCCTGCGCACATAGAAGGATCAATGGAAGATTTCAGTTTATCGATGTTGTGATATTTTTTCATTCGGATCGGCGGGCAGTTGGTTTTTATGCAGTTTCGACAACCGATACAAACATTGGGATTCACATAGAAGGTGTTTTCCTGAATTTTGAATTTCAGGGCGCAGGGTCGCTTGGCAATAATAAAGGAGATCCCCGGTTTATTGGTTTCTTCAGTAATCACTTTTTTCGTGGCTTCGTAATCAAATTGATCCACTTCCACCACGTTTTCGTGGCCTATGGCCTGGATGAAAGTTTTAATGTCCACATGCATATCATCGGCGGAGGTGTAGTTTCCTGAGGCTGCGGTGGCTTGTCCTCCGGTCATGGCCGTGGTTCGATTATCCAGTACGATAAAGGTCATATTATCAGTTTCATTTTCCTGGTGCAGCAGGTTTACGAAGCCCGGCAGTCCCGAGTGGAACATGGTACCGTCTCCGATTACGGAAACCAGGGGTTCGGATTTTCCGGTTAAGGCATTGGCCTTGGTCATCCCCTTGGTAATGCCTACGGTGGCCCCCATGCTGATGATGGAGTCCGAGGCCTGGAAGGGCTCAAACATGGCCATGGAGTAACAGCCGATATCGCCGATGACCCGTTTGCGAAGCTTTTTTAAAATATCGAATATCGGTCGGTGGGGACAGCCTGCACAGAACAAAGGCGTTCTTTTCACACTGTCTACCGGGGCACGATCCGTAGTAGTGCGCTCGGTGATAACCCCTGCTTTTTTCAATCCCTCTTCAATATCTTCCGTGTGCAGCTCTCCCGTAAAGGAGAAGTATTTCTTCCCTTCGCATTCAATACCCATCATTTTGATTTCCGTTTCGATCACCGGCATCAACTCTTCAATGACGATAATCCGTTTAAACTTTTGGGATAATTCCTGAAGTCTCTTTGGTGAAAGGGGATAAACCATCCCCAGTTTGTAGATGCTGAGATTAAGATCCAGTTCTTTTAAATTATGATAGAGAAGACCGGAGGTGACGATTAAGGTATCCTTATCTTCCCCTTCCTCAAAAGTGTTCAATTCGGAGTCGTAAGCAAACTCCTTCAGCTTATCGATCCGATCTTTCATGGAATGTTGGAGAGGATGGGTATGGGGTGGGATCATACAGTATCGTTCCACGTCTTTTTCAAAGACTCGGGGTTCCACTTCTTTTCGTTCGCCTAAAACCACGGGGGTTCGACTGTGGCATACCCGGGAAGTGATGTTTACCATCATGGGTAAGTGATATTCTTCGCTAAGATCAAAGGCGGCCTTGGTATAATCGATGGCTTCCTGGGAATCCCCCGGGGCCACAATACCCATATTGGCAAATTTCCCTAAAATCCGGTTATCCTGCTCGTTTTGGGAGCTGGCCATGCCCGGATCCTCTCCGGTTAGGAGGACAAAGCCTCCGTTGGTTTTGGTTTGTGTAAAGCTCATCAACGGGTCGGCGGCAATGTTCACACCGACATGCTTCATGGAAGCCATGGACCGTACACCGGCAAAGGAACCGCCGATGGCCACCTCGAAGGCTACCTTCTCGCTGGTGGAAAACTCGGCATAAACTTCCTCGTAGTCTTTAATGCTATCTAAAATTTCCACGGTGGGGGATCCCGGGTAGCTCGCCGCTAAAAGTCCGCCGGCTTCATAGAAGCCTCGGGCGATGCCCTGATTCCCTGTTAAAACCATTTTCTCATGGTTACTCATTCTTTCACGCTCCTTCATAAATTTTTTAAAATAGAATTTCTAACAGTATTTATTTCATACCCAAAGTGTAAAGATCTAACAAATAATTTTTTGCGAAGGGCCAGATCCGGTAGAAAGAATAGAAAGTGGGTATAAATATAAATAGCTGGAACGAGGGTATAAACTGTTATCCAGTGGATTTTATAAATATAACAGCGATAGAAGGGTTACTGGAAAAGAAGGCATACAGGGAAAGTATGAAGGAGTGGGAATATGAAAAAATTAGGATTATCAGGAATGATTATTTTTCTTATTTTTGTTTTGATTTTAGTAGGTTGCTGCACGAACAACGGGGAAGATAACGGAGTGGTAACTCCTCCAAATGGTGAAGAGGAAGAAAACGGTGATGAAGACGAAAGCGATGAAAATGCAGGAGAAAACGCTGAAAATGCAGGAGAAAACGCTGAAGAAGCATTAAGCAGTTATGATTTCTATCCGTTTTTGCAGAATGTACGACTTCATTATGACGGAGCAGGCAGTGAGTATGTAGAAGAGAAAATCCATTTTGATTATGTTTATGAAAACCGGGCACAAATCCGACGACAAACCGGAGGTACGACTTTGTTGGAAGTTATTCATCACGATGATGGAAAAGTGTATTCGGTTTTTCAAAAAGGTGAGTCTTACCGAAGAGAGAGTTTCTATAATCTGGACTTACTGGAGGTGGAGGATGCGGAAATTCTCATTATGGACCCGATTGAAATCGGAACTCAGTGGGAGGTTAGGGAAGGTGTCCTTAGAGAGATCACAAATGTGGGGATGATACTCGCAACCCCTGCGGGAGAATTTGAAGTAATTGAAGTAACCACTTATGAAGAGGACAGCACCTTCACCGTTTACTATGGAAAAGACTACGGGAAAGTAAAAACCCTATTCGAAGCCGACGAAACGGAAATTTATACGGAGTTGGTGGATGTTGATGAGGACTACCAGGTAGTGGAAGAGGTAACGTTTTTCTATCCGGAATTTAATGAAGACCGTTTAGTATACTTTGAAGAAGCGATCCCTTTGGCAACCAACGTGGAGATTGAAGATATTTTTGAACAGTATTTCCGCCGGTCCCCAAGGGAAGATTCCGATGAATATGTAGGGCTAATGAGTGAAAACACAAGCATCAACTTTATTCGTTTAAATCGGGAAGATTTTGTGGGTCATATCGATTTCTCCGAGGAATTTGTAACCGAAATGAATGCAGGGACGACTCTTGAAAGCATGATTTTATCCAGTGTGGTAAGGACTGTGGGCGAATATTTTAGGGTCGGCGAGGTTAAGCTTACCATTGAAGGGGAACCTTACACATCGGGACATTTTGAATTTCAGGAAGGAGAATACCTGGAAAACACCCCTGGAGACAATGAACAGGAAATTGAGAAGGTTTGGATGGATTAAGGATATTTGAGGAAGCTCCCAAGAAATAAAAGGCAAGTGATAAACCCCGGAAGCAATGAATTTCCGGGGTTTTAACATGGAGAAAGTAAAATGAGGGAATTCCAAAGAAAATTAATGTACCTGGGTATAAAAAATAGATATAAATGATTGACAGTAGGGGCAAGATGGTTTATATTAGCAGTGTACTGTTTAATTAGTGCACTAATTCTCTTGGAGGTGAGTTTATGGAATTTCATCACTCAAGGCCGATCTATGAACAAATTGTGGAGGAATTTAAGAAAAAACTGATTCGAAAGGATGTAGAACCGGGAGAAAAAATTCCTTCTCAAAGAGAGTTAGCTCAAGAAATTAAAGTAAACCCCAATACGGTACAGCGGGCCTATCGAGAGATGGAAAATGAAGGTATAACACAAACCCTTCGGGGTAAAGGTACTTTTATTGTGGAAGACCGGAGGATGATCCGCCGCTTCAAAAAAGAAATGGGCCAAAAGACCTTAAATAGATTTCTTGAAGAAATTGAAGCCCTGGGTTATAAAAAAGAAGAGATTCCTTCCTTAGTCCAAGACTACATACAGGATCAAGAGGATAGGAAGGACAGTGGGACGGAGTGATTGTCCTATTTGAGAAATACGCGGAATAGAACAAGAGAAAGAAAAAACCGCATGACAACAGAAAAATATTTCAAGGAAGAAGGGAGTGCTTTATATGATTCAGTTTAACAATGTAACGAAAAAATACGGAAAAACCCGGGCCCTGGATGATATCAGCCTAGATATCGGAAAAGGAAAAATTACGGGACTCCTGGGACCCAACGGCTCCGGCAAGACCACAATGATTAAATTAATTACGGATTTGAATAAGCCCAGCTCCGGGGAGGTTTTAATTGACCAAGAACCCATAACCCAAGAGGTGAAAAAACGGATAGCCTACTTGCCGGAAATCGATCATTTTTATCCCTGGATGAAAATAAAGGATGCGAAAAACTTTGTCAAAACCTTCTATGAGGACTGGGATGAAATTTTGTACGAGGAGCTGTTGGGATTTTTGGAACTGGATGAGAATATGGGGATTAAAAAGATTTCCAAAGGACAGCGGGCAAAGGCCAAGCTTCTTCTGGCCTTTTCAAGAAGAGCGGATATTATTTTGCTGGATGAACCCTTGTCGGGAATCGACATCTTCACCCGGGAAAAAATTATCGAAACCATGATTAAGGATTACCGGGAGGGAGAGCAGTCCATTGTGATCACCACCCATGAAATCAAAGAAATTGAACACGTCATTGATGATGCGGTGTTTTTAAAGCAGGGAAAAATCGTATTGCAGGGAGAGGTGGAAGCCCTCCGGGCAGAAAAAAATCTTTCCCTGGTAGAGCTGATGAAGGAGGTATACGGTGATGGAAAAGAATTCTAGCAGCAGATTATGGGCGATGTATAAAAAAGACGTGATGAACCTAAGGACGGAAAGCATTTTTATGCTGGCCTTCGTTCTGGGCATCAATGCTTTTGTTTATTATCAGGTGGTAACCACGGAGAGTACCCTGGGGGCAAGCGGCTATGGGGTTCTTAGTTCCATGGTGGTCTTCGGCGCCCTGTTTTTGGTATTTATCCGATCCTTCAGTCTGGTATCCTCGGAGTGGAAAGACAACACCCTTCATATGATTATGCCCCTACCCATCGGGGGCAATACCATTTTCTTCTCTAAGCTCTTAGCCATACTAACCCAAGCCTTTATTGTGGGGAGCATCAGTTTCGGCCTTACCCTGGGGGCGGTGTATATGATTTTGGAGTTGGAAGATGTTCAACAGATTTTTAATTTTTTAGCCATGGACAGCGGGGGATTGTTATCCTCAAACATAGCGGAAATTTTTAAGATGGCGGGATATGGTTTTATCAGTTTTGCAAGCTTGATTGTCATTGTGTTTTTCAGTTCCGTGGTGGGAAGAATGTTTACAAAGCTGTCGGGCTTGATCACCTTCGTGGTATTTATTTTGAGCAATGTCCTCCTTGGCCAAGCCACAAGACTGGTAGATTCCGTGGTGGACTTTGAACAAGGATCCCGGGTGATGTATTTAGGCGATCCCGGAGCACAGATGACAGGAAGCATGACCTTTATGGGGACCCCGGAGCTTCTTTTCGGTATCTTCTTTACGGTGGGGACTTCAGTACTTTTCTTTTTGGCCACCACCTATTTATACGAGAAAAAAGTGGAGCTGTAACTTATAGCAGGAAAGGGATAGATAGCAAAATATTGATAGGTAGCAAAAAATTGATAGATAGCAAGAACTTGATAGGGAGTACCGATAATCGGGTATCCTTATCACTAGGGAGCAATAGGAATCAGTAAGGAGGAAATTCTATGGAAAATATCGATAAAATGCTGGTGCACGGGGTGGAAGTCGTGAAAAAGGCGGGAGAGCCCCTAAGAGCGGGTGCGAAGAAAGACTTGAACTTCCAGCGCAAGGACCGGAACATCATGGATATTGTTACGGAATATGATCACAAAACCGAGAGATTTATTATCGAACAGATCCATAAACGGTTTCCCGGCCACGGTTTCATTGCGGAGGAGGGGGATCCGAAGGAACAGGGTTTTAAAAAATTCACCTGGGTGATCGACCCCATTGACGGGACCACTAATTTTGTAAACCTGGGAATGGATTTTGCCATTTCCGTAGCCCTGTATGTGGATCAAGAACCCTATGCGGGAATTGTATACGACGTGATGAAGGATGAGATGATGGTGGGGGTAAAAAACCAGGGGGTGTGGGTTAATGACCGGCCCTTTACCCGGAAAAAAACCTATGAAAAGTTGAATAATTCCATTTTGGAAATAAGTTTTTCCGCGGCCAAGGGCTTTCAGAAAAAGCATGGACTGGACGTAAAACCCCTGGTGGATGTGATCAGAGGACACCGGAACTATGGTGTGGCCTCACTGACCATAACAAAGGTGGCCAAGGGGGAGCTGGAGGGTTATATTTCCGGCAAGTTATTCTTATGGGATTATGCCGCAGCGGGAGTCATTTTAAGAGAGCTGGGAGGGGAGTTTATAGCCTA
The DNA here is from genome assembly GCF_009910325.1 of Isachenkonia alkalipeptolytica. Classification (NCBI taxonomy): domain Bacteria; kingdom Bacillati; phylum Bacillota; class Clostridia; order Eubacteriales; family Clostridiaceae; genus Isachenkonia; species Isachenkonia alkalipeptolytica. Next base: position 20,171 of record NZ_SUMG01000005.1, on the reverse strand, counting down.
CCCTGAAGAACAGCATCCCAAAGGCTATGAAATTGAAAACCCCTATAAACCCGTAAGTTATATCGGTGCCGTAAGCGAGAATATGCTGAAAAAAATTGTGAAAAAGCTTCAGGAAACATAATGTGGAATCCTTCTACAAGTAAAGTAGAAGCATGGGAAGGGAGCAGATGGAAATGTATTTGGGACTGTTGGAACAATATAAAAAGGAATTACCCATAACGGAAAACACTCCGATGGTGTCCTTGCAGGAAGGAAACACCCCCTTGATCTATGCCGGGGAAATTTCCAAAAGAGTGGGAGCGAAGGTATATTTGAAATATGAAGGGATGAATCCTACGGGATCTTTTAAGGACCGGGGCATGGTGATGGCGGTGGCTAAGGCCATGGAAGAGGGCTCGGAGGCCATTATCTGCGCCTCCACGGGAAACACCTCGGCCTCCGCTGCGGCCTATGCCGCAAGAAGCGGACTGAAATGTATCGTCCTGATTCCCGAGGGGAAAATTGCCCAGGGAAAGCTGGCCCAGGCCTACATGCATGGGGCAACGGTGATCAGTATTGAAGGGAACTTTGATAAGGCCTTGGAAATCGTCAAAAGCATCTCAAAAAAACATCCCATTACCCTGGTAAACAGTATCAATCCTTACCGTATCCAGGGACAGAAGACCGCGGCCTTTGAGGTATGCGACCAACTGGAAAAAGCCCCTGATTATTTAGCCATCCCCGTGGGGAATGCGGGTAATATCACCGCCTACTGGCAAGGGTTTAAAGAATACTACCGGCAGGGTTTGACGGATAAAAAACCAAGAATGCTGGGGTTTCAAGCGGAAGGGGCCAGTCCTATTGTGCAGGATGAAGCCGTCGAGCACCCCGAGACCATCGCCACCGCCATACGGATCGGAAACCCCGCCAGCTGGGAGAAGGCGAAAGAGGCCTTAAGAGAATCCCAGGGCATGATTGACAGTGTAAGCGATGAAGAAATAACCGAAGCCTATCATCTCTTAGCAAGGCAGGAAGGGGTTTTTGTGGAACCGGCCTCCGCCGCTTCCGTGGCGGGGCTGTTGAAAAACTATAAAAAACTGGGCCTTACCCAAGAGGATACCGTGGTTTGCGTGAATACGGGGAACGGATTGAAAGACCCGAACTATGCGATTTCCACCATCAAAGAAAAGCCCGAGGTGGTACCGGCCACAGAAAAAGAGATTTTAAAACGAATTTTATAGTAAGGAAAGGGAAGCGGCAAAAGGGTATCTGAAACAATGGGTGACGTCGAAAGACCCATCGGTTGTTGGAATATGGAAAGTAAAAAGGAATATGGAGAGTAAAAAGGAGGGGCTGAAATGGATACAGCGAAATATTTCCAGGAATTTCCCGTGCTGGAGTCAAAAAGACTGGTGCTAAGAGGGATCAAAAGCGAGGATGGAAAGGATCTTTATAAATATTACTCCGATGAGGAGGTAACCCAATATATGAATATCAACAGTCTTGATAGGGAAGAAGAAGCGAGAAAACTAATTGAAAAGATGCAGGGGCGATACGAAAAAGAAGAGATCCTTCCCTGGGGGATTACCTTCAAGGGAGAGGACCGTCTGATCGGAACCTGTTATTTATCGGATTTTTCCATGGGGTCCATGGCAACCCTGAGTTACGATTTATCGAAGCGACATTGGAACGTGGGAATTATGACCGAGAGTTTAAAACTGATTGCATCCTTCGCATTTTATCAGCTGGGTCTTCATCGTATTCAGTCCTTTGTTCATCCGGAAAATATCGCCTCCATTGAATTATTGGAAAAGCTGGACTTTACAAATGAAGGGTATTTAAGGCAGTATCAGTACCACTATGGTGAAAAAGACTTTCGAAACGTATTTATTTTTTCTTTGCTAAAAAAAGATTTTGAATGCGAGTCAATTTGTCCAGCGTAAACCCTCGGTCCCTAGGACATCGGTCTTCTTCAATGAAGGATAAAGGAGTGAAGTGATGGTTATTGTAAAGATTCCCGCAACCACCGCCAATCTGGGCCCCGGTTTCGACTGTTTAGGCTTGGCACTGAATTTATACAACTATGTATCCCTTGAAAAAAGCAAGGAATTTAAGATTGAGATCATGGGCGAGGGGAGAGAAGACATCTCCAAAGATCAAGGGAATATCGTTTATCAATGCATTCAAGCGGTGGTTAAAAAGGCTTATGAAAAGAAAGGATTTCAGGAGAGACGTAATAAAAGAAAGGAATATCAAAAGAACATATTTAAGAAAGAGGATTTTAAAACCCTTCATATTACCTTGACAAACAACATCCCGCCGGCCAGGGGGCTTGGGAGCTCCTCTTCGGCCTTGGTGGGCGGCGCTCTCGGGGCGAACTACCTACTGGGCAGTCCTCTTTCCCATGGGGAGCTGTTAAAAATCATGACGGAAATCGAAGGGCATCCTGACAATATTCTCCCCGCCCTATTCGGAGGGCTGCTGGTCAGTACTCAATTGGAGGATGGGGAAATTCTTTGGAGCAAAACGAAAGTGAATCCCCAGTGGCGCTACGTGGTAGTAATTCCGGATTTTCAATTAACCACTGATAAATCCCGATCGGCACTACCCAAAAACATTCCCTTTAAGGACGCCGCTTTTAATCTTGGAAGGATCAGTTTGGTCATGGAGGGCTTTTTAAAGGAGGACATCAGTCTTTTGGGAAAGGTAATGGATGACCGTATTCATGAACCCTACCGGAGGGAGTTGGTACCGGGGCTGAAGGAGATTTTAAAGACCCTTCGCAGAGAACGGTATCCTGTGGCCCTAAGCGGTGCGGGACCCACGGTTATGGCCATTGTTGAAAGTGAAGAAGAGGGGGAGGGCTTAGGCAAAAGAATGCAGGAGATCTTCTTGCAATATGAAGTGACCTCCTCAGTGAAGGTGCTGTCACCGAATAACAACGGGGCAGAGGTACTGTCCTCCACGGCGATTGAACCCTTAATTAAAAAGTAGGATGACAGAAACTCCGTCCCGCTGTCATCCCTGTCCCCTCTGGATAAGAAGGGAAAAGAATGATATAATGGGGGGAGAAAATCAAGGATAAGAAGGAAGAACCATCACTAGAAGGGAGCGGATGAAAATATGAAGCTAGAAGAAGGACAGATACTGCATGGATTTCAGTTGCAGGAAAAAGGAGCCGTAGAGGAGATCAACTCCGACGGTTATTTATTTGTGCATAAAAACAGTGGGGCGAAGCTTTATTACTTAGCCAACGACGATGATAACAAGGTGTTTTCCATCAGTTTTCGGACCCCGCCCACAGACAGCACCGGGTTGCCTCATATCTTAGAACACGCCGTACTGTGCGGTTCAAGGAAATTCAAAGCTAAGGATCCCTTTATCGAACTTGCTAAGGGATCGTTAAATACTTTTTTAAATGCCATGACCTTTTCCGATAAAACCATGTATCCCATTGCCAGTCAAAACCCTCAGGATTTTAAAAACCTGATGGATGTTTATTTGGATGCGGTGTTTTATCCGAATATCTACGAAGATCCCGACATCCTTCGACAGGAAGGCTGGTATCATGAATTGGAAAACCCTTCCGATGACATTAAATACAACGGCGTGGTCTACAACGAAATGAAAGGGGCTTTTTCTTCCCCGGATCAGATTTTATTTCGAAAAATTCAGGAGCATTTGTTTCCCGATAACATTTACGGCAACGAATCCGGAGGGGACCCGGATGTGATTCCCGAGCTGACCTATGAAGACTTTTTGGATTACCATCGAAAATTTTACCATCCCTCCAATGCCTATATTTATATCTACGGCAACGGAGACATAGAGGAGCATCTACAGTTCATTAATGAGGAGTACCTGAAGGATTTCGAAGGAAAGGAAATGGACTCGGCAATTTCCATACACCCGCCCTTTAACAGTCCCCGTCGGGTTACGGAGCCTTACCCGATTTCCGATCAGGAGAATGAGAAAAATAAAACCTACTTAAGTGTGAACTATGCCGTGGGCGACTCGAGGGATCCGGAGTTTTACCTGGCCTTTGATATCCTCAACCATATTTTGTTGGAATCTCCCGCAGCGCCGCTGAAAAAAGCCCTGCTGGATGCGGAGATCGGGGAGGATGTGTTAAGCTCCTATGATGAGAGTTTGTTGCAGCATAATTTCTCGGTCATTGTGAAGGGAGCCAATCCCGAGGAGGAAGATCGATTTCTAAACGTGGTCTATGGAAGCTTGGAAAAGATTATAGAGGAAGGCATCGATAAAAAACTAATCGAAGGGGCCATTAATGCCGCAGAGTTTGAGCTGCGGGAAGCGGATTACGGGCGATACCCCAAGGGGCTGATCTATGGAATTAAGACCATGGACACCTGGCTCTACGATGAACATCCCTCGGTACATCTTCAGTACGACAAGGTGTTTAAAACCATACGAAAAGCCCTGACCACGGACTATTTCGAAAAGATGATCGAAAAATATCTTCTCAACAACAACCATCAGGTAATCCTGACCTTAGTACCGGAAAAGGGTATGATTCAAAAGCGGGATGAAGAGGTTAAAAAAGAGCTGAGAAGTTATAAAGAGCAGTTAAGCGAGGAGGAACTGGACGCCCTGGTGCAGGAGACCAAAACCCTGAAGGAAAAACAGGCGGCCCCGGATTCCAAGGAAGACCTGGAATCGATTCCCCAGCTCTCCAGGGAGGATATTCGAAAGCGAACAGAAAAACTGCCCCGGGAAATTCGAAGTAATCTTGATATGAAGGTGTTGTATGCCGAGCACTATACGAATAAAATACTCTATACGGACATTGCCTTTGACCTAAGGGTAGTGCCTCAGGAATTGATCCCCTATGCGGCGCTTTTAGCAAAGCTTTTGGGAAGAGTGGCCACAAAGCACTACGGCTATGAAGATATTTCCAATGAAATGGAAATCTACACCGGGGGCATCGGCTTTCGAGTGGAGAACTTCGTGGACCGGAAAAAGGAAGGACAGTATTATCCGAAGATGATTGTCCAGGGCTCCGCCCTTCGGGATAAAAGCCGACGGCTGTTTGAACTTATGGGAGAGATTATGGAAAACACCACCTTCGAGAATAAAAAGCGGATTCGGGACATTATCAAGGAAATGAAGTCCCGCCTGGAAATGGTGATTCAATCGGAAGGGCATATGGTGGCGGTTAGACATTTAGGCGCCCACTATTCCGAGGCGGAAATGTTTATGGAGCAGTGCTCGGGCATCACCTTCTATAAATTCATCGCAGCATTGGACGAAGACTTTGAACAGCGATTTGAAGACCTGCAACAAAAACTGCAAAGAGTAAAGGCGCTGACCTTTAATAAGCAAAACGGTATTTTTGTTGTAACGGGAGACGGTGAAGACTATCAGGCCTTTGAGAAAAACTCCAAGGTTTTAGAAGAGCACTTAACCGACGAAGCACCGAAGCTTGTGGACTATCATTTCCCGCTGAAACAAAACAACATCGGCATCGCCACCTCTTCTAAGGTCCAGTATGTGGCCAAGGGCTATAACTTTAAGGAGCTGGGCTACGAATATACCGGCCATTTACAGGTGTTAAAAACCATCATCAGCTTAAATTATCTATGGAATAAAATCCGGATTGAAGGCGGGGCCTACGGGGCCATGACCAACTTCAGCAGAAACGGGAATATGTTCTTTACCTCCTACCGGGACCCTCATCTTAATAAAACCATTGATACCTATAATAAGGCCGAGGCCTATGTTCGAGACTTCGAAGCCGATGAGCGGGAGATGACCAAGTATATTCTTGGAACCATCAGTAAAGTGGACGCCCCCATGACTCCCTCCGCTAAGGGAGAAAAGGCGGCAACCCATTATTTCTGTAACATCACCCAGGAGGATTTGGAAAAAGAGCGGGAGGAAATCGTGACCACCACCGTGGAGGATCTCAGAGCCCAGGCGGATCTGATCCGGGATGTGATGGCAAAGGATTATCTCTGCGTCGTGGGGAATGAGCATAAGTTAGAGGAGAATAAGCATCTCTTTAATGAAATTGATGCCATTTTCAAGTAAGTAGCTTAGGAGAGCCGCTACAGCAAAGTCAGTTGGAGTAACGTCTAATGAAAGAAACGCATAAAGAAACGCATAAAGAAACGCATAATGAAAGAAACGTCAATCGAAGAAAAAGATAAAAAGCCCTGGGTCGATTCTATCCCGGGGCACAGGAAAGTAGGAAATTTTGTGGATAAGATACAATTAATCGCAACCGCAGCCTTCGGCTTAGAGGCCATTGTGGCAAGGGAAGTCAAGGCTTTGGGCTATGAAAAGGTGACCGTGGAAAACGGCAGGGTGATCTTTGAAGCGGATCCCTTAGGCATCGTACGGGCCAATCTGTGGCTTCGCAGTGCGGATCGGGTGCTCCTCAAAATCGGATCCTTTAAGGCCACCACCTTTGATGAGCTCTTTGAAAAAACCAAGGCCCTGGACTGGAGTCAGTGGATCCCCAAGGACGGAGAATTTCCCGTAACGGGAAAGTCCATTAACTCCAAGCTATTCAGTGTACCCGACTGTCAGGCCATCGTGAAAAAAGCCGTGGTGGAAAGTTTGAAAAAGGATTATAAGCTCAGTTGGTTTGAAGAAAAGCAGGGAATGTATAAAATTGAGGTGGCCCTGTTAAAGGATGAGGCTACCTTAACCATTGATACCAGCGGTCCCGGACTGCATAAACGGGGGTATAGAAGTCTTACCAGTCCGGCGCCGATTAAGGAAACCTTAGCGGCGGCCATCATTCAGTTAAGCTTTTGGGATCATGACCGGGCCCTGATTGACCCTATGTGCGGTTCCGGAACGATCCTCATTGAAGCGGGACTGATCGGCAAAAACATTGCTCCGGGAATTTACCGTAACTTTGCCGCAGAGGAATGGACCACCCTTGAAAAAGCTCTCTGGAATCAAGGGCGTAGGGAGGCCCATGACTTGGAGAAAAAGGACCGAAAACTTCGGATCCAGGGCTCCGATGTGGACGAAGAAGCCTTAAGTCTGGCAAGACACCATATTGACGAAGCCTTCTTAGAAGAGGATATCCACGTTCAAAAAAGAGATGTAGGGGAGATCAGCTCCCGCTTTGAGTACGGCTGCATCATCACCAACCCCCCTTATGGGGAGCGGCTTTCCCACAAAGCGGAGGTGGAAAGGCTGTACAAGAAGATGGGCAGAACCTTTGAAAACTTTTCTTCCTGGTCCAAGTACATCATTACCTCCAAGGAAGACTTTGAAAAGCATTACGGCAAAAAAGCGGATAAAAAGCGAAAGCTTTATAACGGTCGAATCAAAACCGACCTTTATCAGTACTTTGGTCCCCGGCCTCCCAGAAGGGAAGATCGGGCGAAGTAAGCAAGAACAGGTAAAAACGGATCAGCTCTAAGGGCTGATCCTTATTTTGTAAACCCCCTATGTCTAATTTCCCATGGTAATTGGAATATTCCATGGGTATAATATACTCTATAGAGAAACATCGATGAAGGTTTTGGGAACCCCCCCTTTTTCGAGGAATCCCTATGGATAGGAGAAAAATTATGAACCCAACCAATTTAGATTTTCAATCCATCAACAAAATCATAAAAAAAATCACCAGTGAAATGGGGAACAGTCGAAATTACATACTGGAAATCGTACAGAATATTCGAAGCGAACAGGAAAAACTGAAAAATGATTTGCTGAGTCTACAAAAGGAAACCAAAGAGGTCATTCAAGAGGTGGACGATCTGGAAAAGAAAGACAAGCTGATGCGAAAGAAACTTGCCCGGGTTTCCAGAGATTTTCACAAGCATAGCGAAGGGGATATCAAAGCCGCCTATGAAGCGGCTTCCCAAACCCGGATTGATTATGTAATCAAACAAAATAAAGAAAAAGAACTGAAAAAACGACGGAACGACCTGGAGCTGGCCCTGAAAAAATCCAGCCAAAATATCGAAAGCGCTGAGCGGGTCATCAATCAAATCAGTATTGCCCTGGGCTATCTAGAGGGGGATGTGATCGCCGCCTTAGGGGATGTGGACCAGACCTCGGAGATGTTTGTGGGGATTAAAATCCTGGAGGCCCAGGAAAATGAACGAAAGCGGATTGCCAGAGACGTCCACGACGGTCCCGCTCAGTACATGGCCAACGCCTCCATGAAGGTGGATGTCTGCAAAGTGATGCTACAGCGGGATTTGGACTCCGGTCTGGAAGAGCTGGGGGAGTTAAAGGAGAGCATTGCCCTCGCCTTAAAGGAAGTACGGGGGATTATTTTTAACCTGAGTCCCATGTCCCTGGAGGATTTAGGATTGAATGAAACCATTAAGGAAGCGGTCAAGTCCATCATACTCCAGTCGGGAATCCATATTAACCTGAAGTTAAAGCCCCTGAACGAAGAGGTGGAGCATATCATCCAAGTGGCGGTGTACCGGATCGTCCAGGAAGTCTTTAACAATATGATCAAGCATGCCAAAGCAAAGAAGGCGGAAGTGAAGCTGGATTACGGCACAAAGTATTTACGACTGGTGATATCCGATGACGGTGTGGGTTTTGATGTGGAGGAAACCTTAGACCGTGTAAAAAGCAGTGAAACCTCCTATGGACTGATCGGCATCTATGACCGGGTGGATCAGCTCCAGGGCACCGTAAATATCGAATCCACCCTGGGCCAGGGTACCGTATATACCGTAAAATTACCGATTAATCGAGGAGTGATTCGGGATGAGAGTGAAGGAAATTAAAATAATTATCGCCGATGATCATGACCTGATTCGCCAAGGGCTCAGAACCATTATCGGACTGGAAGAGGACATTAAAATTATTCGAGAAGTGGAAAACGGAAAGCTATTACTGGAGGGTCTGAACACCCATGAAGCCGATGTGGTGCTTCTTGATGTAAACATGCCTGTGATCAACGGTTTGGACAGTTTGAAAAAACTGAAGGAAAGCGATCCGAAAATAAAGGTAATCATGCTGACCATCGAACGCTTCGACTCCACCATCCGAAAAGCCATCGACATCGGCGCCGACGGTTATGTTTTAAAGGACTCCGCGGGCACCGAAATTGTGGAGGCCATTCGTACTGTATACGACGGAGAAAAATACATCGACAAATCCTTGGTCACCATGTTGTTTGATCAGATGACCACGAAAGACCATCAGGAGTCCAGTCTTTTGGACGCACTGAGTCGCCGGGAAGTGGAGGTGCTTCGGGAAATTGCAAGGGGCCGGGGAAATCGGGAAATCGGGGAAAATTTATTCATCTCGGAAAAAACCGTGAAAAACTACGCCACCGGTATTTTTCGAAAGCTAGGGGTTAAGGACCGGGTACAGGCCACCATACTGGCCATTGAAAACGATGTGGAAAGCTATTACCGAAAGCTTTACGGGGAAAAATAAGAAATCCATACATAAGAATGGAGAAATTATCCAGGGACCATGGTCCCTGTTTTTTTATGCCCTTTCTCCCCGGCACAAAAGGACCATTTGAATCTTATATGAAATCGCCTCCCGTACTATAATGGTTGTAACTTAAAAACAGCTTCGCTCATACGGACAGAAATTATAGGAGTACTTTATAAGCGCGAAAGCAAAAAAATCAAAGGAGGAATGAACATGTTAAAGCAAATGATGAATTTAGCAGTAATGCACTTAGGGAACAAGAAGGGGCAAGGAATGGTGGAATATGCATTGATTATCGGATTGGTAGCAGTGGTGCTGGTTGGAGCTTTGATATTACTTTCAGGTGGAATTGAAAATACATTTGATGCCATTATTGAGCACCTGCCAGGAGGAGAAGAATAATCAATACTCAATAAAAAGTTTTCTAAAGTCTAGTCGAATTTCTTAATCGGCCATAAGCTCTTACATCATAACACTACAAAAAATACATAAACAAGCTTCGCCGATGTAGAGGGGCCCTTAGGGGCCCTTTATTTCATCAAAGAACAGGAGGGATCAAGTGAAGGTACTGAAAAATCAAAAGGGACAGGCCATGGTGGAATTCGCGTTGATCCTTCCCATCCTGCTGCTGTTGGTAATGGGGATTGCGGAGTTCGGAATGATGTTTAATGCTTACCTCTCCGTGCAAAACGCCACCCGGGAAGGGGCGCGGATCGGTATTGTGGGCGCCACCGATGAAGAAATGGAGGAGCGGATTCTTTCCACCAGTCCTAGTCTTAGAGAGGAACGGATGGCAATTACCATTGAACCGGAAAATAATTCGAGGACCTCGGGAGAGACCCTGCGGGTACTGGTGAACTACGATTACCAAATGGTGGTACCCTTCATCAGTAATTTGCTCGGCGGAAACGTGAATCTCAGTGGAGAGTCCTCCATGCGAATCGAGTGAGGGGTGAAAATATGAAAAAACTGGACAATAAAGGAAGTGCGGCGATCCTGTTATCCATCTTCATGGTGGTGCTTCTGGGCTTTACGGCCTTAGTGGTGGATATCGGAATGGTTTATGCGGAGCGGACGAAGCTATCAAACGCCATAGACTCCGCGGTGTTGGCAGCAACCTTGGAACTGCCCAATCATCCCGAGGAAGCCAAGGCTGTGGCCCTGGAATACTTGGAAAAAAATAACGTGGATACCGAGGATACGGAGATTATTATCGGCGAAGATCATCGAAGCATCGAGATTACAGGGTTAAAGGAAGTAAAGCATTTCTTTGCACCGGTACTGGGAATCCTAAGCAGTGATACGGGAGCCGCAACAAAGGCGGTGATCGGACCGGCCAGTTCCGTAAGCGAGGGCGTGAGACCCTTTGCCGTAGAAAAATTTCCCTTTGAATACGGGGATGAGGTCATCCTAAAAGCCGGGGCCGGAGACGGATACCATGGAAACTATGGAGCCGCGGCCCTGGGAGGGACCGGGGCCAGCCGGTTTAAGGATAACTCCCTGTTCGGCTATGAGGGCACCATCTCCGTAGGAGACTTCATTGATACGGAACCGGGAAACATGGCCGGGGCCACCAGTGCCATTCGAAACTATATCAATGAAGAAAGTTCCAGTTTTGACAATTTCGAACGGGATTCCAAACGGCTTTGGACGATTCCCCTAGTGGATGATGTGGAACCTGAAGGTCGAGACGAACTATTGGTGGTAGGCTTTGGCCAGTTTTATGTAGAGGATGTGGCGAATGCGGGAGGCCATACGGAAATCACCGGACGATTTGTGGAGTTTGTCACCAATGCGACGATCGATCAGGACTTAGACAATACCGGCACCTACGGTGCAAAACTGACAAGATAGAGGTGGAATTATGAAAAGCACACAGCAAAAACTGATTTTAATCGCCTTTTTATTAGCGGTACTCACCGCTTCCCTGGGGTTTATGTATCTTAGAAGCTTAGAGGCCCCCCAAGCGGAAACCGAAAAAGTCGGGGTGTTGGTAGCGGCGGAGACGATCCCTCCAAGAACTCTGATTGAGGGAAGTATGATCAAGGAAATTGAAGTGGAGCATAACAGTTTATTTGCAAACTATATGAATCAACGGGAAGATATTGTGGGACAGTACTCCAAGGAGACCATTGTGGAAAATGAAGGGTTCTACCGGGAAAAACTGGTGGATGAAAGCCACAGCGAACTCAGCCTTCGAATTCCGGAAAACCACCGGGCGCTGTCCATCGGGGTAACGGGAGGATCGGGGGTGGCCCATTTAATTAAAGCCGGGGACTTTGTGGATGTAGTGGTCTATATCGGAGAAAGGGAAGAGGATGAAGAAACCATTAATCCCGAGATGGCAAAAATGTTTTTACAGCGATTGGAAGTCCTGGCCATCGATAAGCAAATGAATCGGGAGGAAGGAAGTAACGGGTCAGAAGTTCCCGGAGGTTTTTTACTGACCTTGGCGGTGCCCGTGGATCAAGTGGAGATCATGGTACTGGCGGAAAATGTGGGAAGCATCGATGTGGCCCTCCGTCCCTTAGAGGATGAAGATATGCCTGATACTGAAGGGGCCCAGTGGGAGCAGTTAAGCATCAACCACAAAGGGGTGTTCCTGGGAGAGGATGAAAAAGCGGAAACCGATCAAGGCCCGGAAGAAGCGGACTCGGAAGAAGAGAAAGGCGAAGAGGAAGAGGAAGACCAAGAAAATTCCGGGGATGAAGATAACACCGGGGACTCGGGTCAAGAGGAAGATTCTCCGGAAGAGGAATACAGCTATTACCGGGTAAAGCGGGGGGATACTCTGTTTAGTATTGCCCGGGAAGTTTACGGAGATCACAGAAAATACCAACTGATTGAAGAAGCTAATGATATTGAAAACCGAAGTTTGATAGTTACCGGACGGGTGTTAAAAATACCGGCAGCAGACTAGCAAGGGGCGATCATATGGAAAAGATAAAAATTTTAATAGCCGATGATGTGGAAGATATCGTCAATGTGGTGAAAAAAACCTTAAGTTTGGAAGCCGACACTTTTGAAGTGGTGGGATCCGCAGGGAACGGTCAGGAAGCCCTGGACCTGATTCCAACGGTAAAGCCGGATATTGTCCTGATGGACATTAATATGCCGGTACTAAATGGCCTGGAGGCCACGGAACAAATTACCAAGGAGTACCCCGGGGTTGCGGTAATCATGATGTCGGTGCAAGGCGAGGCGGAGTACTTGAAAAAAGCCATGTTTCACGGGGCCAAGGAATTTATCATCAAGCCTTTTAACTATGAGGGACTGGTGGAGACCATCAAAACCACCCATCAGAGGCACCGGGAAATGCAAAAAAACATTGTGCCTAAGGAAGAAAAGGAAAGGGAAGGAAAGCTCCTGACCTACTTCAGTTCCAAAGGAGGGGTGGGAAAGTCTATTTTATCCTTAAACAGTGCCATTACCCTCAGTCAGGAGAAAAATCAAAAAGTCCTGCTGCTGGATTTGGACCTGCAGTTCAGCGATATTTCCATTTTAGTCAATAAGTACAACGAGCAAACAATTTTGGATCTGGTGGATGAGGGACAGCTGAACACCCATCAGGAAATCGAGCCCTATCTCTATGAATATAATGAAAACCTGGATATGCTCTTTGCCCCGGGGAAGCCGGAAGCGGCGGAGTATATCAGTAAAGCCAGCATTGAAAGAATCCTAAAGACTCTCAAACCGAAGTATGACATCATCATTGTGGATACGGGGATTAATTTTGATGACAATACCCTATATATTCTGGACCATGCAGAGCGAATTTTCTTTGTGTCCACCATGGAGATCGCCTCGTTGAAAAATACGAAGCTGGGGCTGAATGTTATGGAGTCCCTGGGTTACGATCAAAACAAAGTAAAACTGGTCATCAATCGATACAACACCAAATTCGGCGTCAGTAAAGGGGATGTGGAGGCGGTGTTTAAAGACGGGATTTACGCCATGATTCCCGACGAGGAAAAAATCGTCAGTCTTTCCGTAAACCGGGGAGAACCCTTTGCGGGCAAAGGAAGACTGGGAAAAACGAAAATCGAAAAAGCCATCGAAGCCATGTGCAACGGCATTTTAGAATAGAGGTGAAAAAATGTCCTTGATTAAACGATTGGAAGAAAAACCGGCGGAAAAGAAACTGCCGAAAAATCAGGAGCCCCAAATAGACCCCTACGTAGAACTGAAGATGAAGATTCAAAACCGGGTCATTGAAGATTTGGACATTGACTTTAATGATATTGCGGACTCCAATGAAGAGCTAAAGGAAGAAATTAACGGCATTTTATATAAACATATTGAAGAAGAATCTCTAAATATGACCACCCATCAAAAGCGAAAGATCAAAGAGGAACTGTTGGATGAGATTATCGGTTTCGGACCGATCACGGGACTCCTTGCCGATGAGCAGGTTACGGAAATCATGGTAAACAGCGCCGATAAGGTTTACGTGGAGCGTAGCGGAAAGCTTACCCTAAGCGATGCAAAATTTAAAAATGATAACCACGTCCTCCATGTGATCAAAAAAATCGTGGCCCCCATCGGAAGACGGATCGATGAAAGCTCTCCCATGGTGGACGCGAGACTTCCTAACGGGTCTCGGGTAAATGCCATCATTCCTCCCCTGGCCATTGACGGCCCTTCCATTACCATACGGAAGTTTGCCGAGGACCCCTTTAAAGTGGATGACCTGATCAATTTTACCACCTTGAATACGAAAATGGCGGAACTGCTTCGCATTTGTATCGAAGGACGGCTGAACGTGGTAGTATCCGGCGGTACCGGGAGCGGAAAAACCACCACCTTAAACGTACTGTCCAACTTCATTCCCCATGATGAGCGGATTGTGACCATCGAGGATGCGGCGGAGCTTCAGCTCCCCCAGGATCATGTGGTACGCCTGGAAAGTCGGCCGTCGAATCTGGAAGGAAAAGGAGAGATTGCCATTCGGGATTTGGTCAAGAACTCCCTGCGTATGCGGCCGGACCGGATCATCGTTGGAGAGGTTCGTTCCGGGGAGGCTCTGGACATGCTCCAGGCCATGAACACCGGTCATGACGGGTCTCTAACCACGGGCCATGCCAACTCCCCAAGGGATATGCTCTCAAGAATTGAGACCATGGTGCTGATGTCGGGAATGAATCTTCCCATTCGGGCCATTCGGGATCAAGCGGCCTCGGCCATCGATTTGATCGTGCAACAGTCCAGACTGATGGACGGCAGCCGAAAGATTACCCACATTACCGAAGTCCAGGGAATGGAAGGGGATGTGATTATTCTTCAGGACATCTATGTTTTTCAGCAGCAGGGTTTGGATAATAAGGGAAAAGTGAAGGGAGAGTTTGTCTCCACGGGGATCATGCCGAAATTTGTTAAACGATTGAAAGAGCAGGGGATCAATATTCCCACGGACTTATTATCTTAAGAAAAATAAAAACCGAAGGTGATAATAATGCTATACCTGATAACCCTAACTACATTTCTTTCCACCTGGATCTTTGGCATTGCCCTGCTTTTCATGATTTTTAATCGGGAGCGGCCCATCGATCGATTGAAGAATTTAGAATACCGGCCGAAGGAAAAAAAGAATAAGGAAAAAAGTCGCCAGGAAAAAACCGGGATGATTAAACTACTGTCCGGTTTGGTGCCAAGCTTTCAATGGAACCGGAAAAAAGCCAAGGCAACGGAGTGGGAACTGGTGAAAGCGGATATTCCCATGACCTTAGAAGAGCTTTTCATCATCAAGCTCCTCTCCTCCGCAATTTTGGGATTTTTCATTCATGTCATCCTGCGAAGTCCCGGGGCAACCCTTTTGATCATGATTTTGATCTGGAATACTCCGAAGCTTATTATTCACCGTAAGAAAAAGGCTCGGATCAAAGAGTTTGATCATTACCTAACCGACGGCATCAATATTCTGGTAAACTCCTTAAAGGCGGGGTACTCCTTTTTACAGTCTATTGCCGTGGTAACCAAAGAAACCAAGGGTCCTTTCGCCAAAGAGTTTAATAAGCTCTTAAAGGAAATGAGCCTGGGGATCTCCGAGGAGGAAGCCCTGAAAAACTTAATGGAAAGAATGGAATCCGAAGACCTTCGCCTTATGATGAATGCGATTTTAATCCAAAAGGATATCGGGGGAAATTTAGCGGAAATCCTGGATAACATATCCGAGACCATACGCTCAAGACAGGCCATTCGAAACGAAGTGAAGACCTTAACCGCTCAGGGAAAACTCTCAGGGGTGATCGTAACCCTGCTTCCGATTTTGCTGGGGATTGCGATTTACGCCTTAAATCCCGAGTATATGAGTACGCTTTTCACCGAGACCTTAGGACTGGTAATGGTAGGCGGCGCGGTAATCAGTCAGCTGATGGGGATTATGTTTATTCGAAAAATCATCAATATTGATCTATAGGAGGGGTTCGGGATGCTATATATGATCGTCATTATTTTATTCTTATCCACATTCTTAATGATTTACGGATTACTATTGATCATTGGGAAGAAGCGGTTAAACATCGAAAAAAGGATCCATGAGATCCAGGATGACGGCGTTCAAGGAAAAGAAGATCGGGAAAACAAGTCCTTTATGGAAAGAATGCTTAAGCCCGTTTATCAAGGGATTACCCGGATGATGGTACGGACCACCCCCTCTAAAAACATAGAAAATTTTCAGCGGAAACTGGAATCCGCCGGGCTTTTGAAAAACGGAACCAAGGAAAAGTGGTTATATATTAAGGGCATGCTGATGCTGATTGTGGCCTCCTCTCTAGGAGCCCTGGTCTACACAGAATCGGAAAATGTGATCGCTGCCTTTCTGATGTTTTTATTCATGCTTCTTTTTGTAAACGTCTTTTTCAACTTCTTCCTCTCAAGAAAAGTGACCGCCCGTCGAGAGCGAATTCTGCGGGACCTTCCCTATACCTTAGATCTGATTACCGTCAGTGTGGAAGCGGGTCTTTCCTTTGACGGCGCCATGGCCCGGGTGGTATCCAATATTCAGGGGGATCTTTGCGATGAGTTCGGGAAAAGTTTAAAGGAAATTCGAATGGGTATTGAACGGAAAGTGGCTCTAAGAAACATGAGCAACCGCTGCGAAGTAGAGGAGCTTTCCATGTTCATCACCTCCATTATTCAAGCCGATGAGCTTGGGGTAAGTCTTGGAAAAGTGCTTCGCATCGAGTCCGACAATCTTAGGGAGCACCGTAAACAGGTGGTTCGGGAAAAGGCCATGAAGGCCCCGGTAAAGATGCTGTTTCCCTTGGTGTTTTTTATCTTTCCCGCAATTTTCATTATCATCCTGGGGCCTGTGGTGATTCAAATGATGGAAATGTTTGCAGGAGGTCTGTAAGATGGAAAAAACGATCAACATTACCATTAACAAAACCCTGGAGGTCCATGTGGCCGATACCTTCAAAAGAAGATTTCTGGGTTATATGTTTCAACGGGAACCGAAGCATGAGTCCCTGTTGATTCAACCCTGCAACAGCGTACATACTTTCTTTATGCACTTTCCCATCGATGTCTTGTTTCTGAATGCGGAAAAAGTAATTATTAAACGGGAACTATCCTTGCAACCGGGGAAAGTTATCTTCCCGGTAAAGGGAGCTAAAATGGTGTTGGAAGCAGCCGCAGGAACCTTTGAAGATTACCATGTGGATGAACGACTGGAAATAAAGTAAGCCGCTAAAGAAAACTCTTTAGCGGCTTTTGTGTACCAGGGGGTCGGACCCTGTGGTACATTTTTCATTTTTTGTACCACCGGGTCCGACCCCCTGGTACACTTTTTATAAATTATTCCTGCTGTGAAGAATAATTTTTTATAGTTTTCCGGTAATCATTGCTGGGGTTGATCAGTTCCATAATATATTCCATCCGCTCGCCCCGCTGGGTTTTAGAAGTGACTTTCCCCATCATATTGTAGGGAACCTGCTCAAAGCGAAACAGGAAGGTGTAAATATCTCCTACTTGCAGAAGATCTTCCGTAGAAGCGATCACAAGCTCTAAGGTGGAGACATGGGTGACCAGAAACGCTCCATGGATTTTCTTTTGGTTCACGGCATCATCGATGTGGTCAATATGATAGTAATATCTCTTTTTCGGCGATATAACAGCTTCATTCTTCATTAGAGAAAGCCTCCTTCAGGGGGAATAACAGAATCGGAAAGCGTATAGGTATATTTAATTATAGTATATCATTTATTAAGGCGCTTTGCGAAGGGGGCCAAAGCAAACTTGCTGATTGAAAAAAGTTCTCAAGGATGATAAAATTAAAATAAAAGAAAAAATATGCAAATTAATTTCACTTTAATTTCAGTTTAATTTTTCAATCGAATAAAAGGCAAAAGAAACTTACAGAAACTGAGGTGTACCATCATGAATGCTCCCCATCGATATTTATGGAAGATCAGTTTGATTATGATTTTACCTATTTTACTTAGTGAATACCTTTTTCGAACGGAAATCGCCTCCGTGGCGACTTGGTTAATCAACCATCCCTTTATGTTTTTATTGAACCTCGCGGTACTGGTGGGGTTAACGTTGTTTTTTGCCTTTTTATTTCGGCGGTTGGATGTCAGCGTTTGGTTTGTACTCATGTTCAGTGTCATTATCGGGATCGTCAATGCCAATAAATTCAGTTTGAGAAGTGTGCCCTTTATGCTCAATGATTTTTTCCTATTACGGGAACTTTGGGTATTGCTGCCGGAATTCTGGACGATAAGATGGGTATTTTTGGCCCTGTTTAAAATCCCGGTGGTTATCGGTGCCTTTTTCCTTGTGAGAAAATGGTTAGGAGCCATTCCTTTTAAGGAAATCAAAAAACACGTTGGGATCTCCTTTGTATTCTGTCTCGGACTGATCGTAATCGGAAATGGCATTTATGCAGAAAGTCATAGCCCCTGGGAGCTGGGATTCATATATTCCCTTCCCCGATCCATCGGGTATCAAGAGGTGGTAAGACCCGTGGGCTGGGATGAAATCGAAGAGCAAATAGCCTCCGAGGAAGAAAGTTCCGAAGAGGGGGACCGGGAAAAAGCCGTCAAGGAAGAAGACCCGAATGTGATTATCATCATGAGCGAATCCTTCTGGGATGTGAAGGAACTGGATGTGGAGTACTCGCAAAATCCCATTGCATATTTTGACAGTTTAAAGGAGGAAAGTATTCATGGGGATATCTATGTTCCGGTGTTTGGAGGAGGAACGGCGAACTCCGAGTTTGAAGTTCTAACGGGGCTTACCTTGAAGAACTATCCCAATGACTGGCATATGGTGTACCGGGAGGAAATAGACTATCGACTGCCCTCTTTGGCTTCTGTTTTCCGGGAAGCGGGGTACCAAACCAAGGCCCTTCATCCTTACCATTCCTGGTAT
Source organism: Isachenkonia alkalipeptolytica (assembly GCF_009910325.1). NCBI lineage: Bacteria > Bacillati > Bacillota > Clostridia > Eubacteriales > Clostridiaceae > Isachenkonia > Isachenkonia alkalipeptolytica. The sequence continues at coordinate 1,424 of NZ_SUMG01000005.1, read as the reverse complement.
TATGAACGGGAAGAAGTCTACCCCCGGCTGGGTTTCCAGGAAACCAAGTTTAAAGAGGATCTGGAAGGGGCCGAAACCTTAGGACCCTTTATTTCCGATGAAGTGATAACCGATGAGCTGATTAAACAACTGAAATCTACGGAGGAACCGGTTTTCAGTTTCACTGTTACCATGCAAAACCATGGACCCTATAACGAAAGAAGAAATCCCCCGGTCATAGATTTTGAGACGGACCTGGAAGACCAAGAGGAGGAAATGTTACAAATTTTTACCGATGGAACCTACCACTCGGACCAGGCCTTAAAAAGATTAGTGGAGTTCTTAAGAGACTGGGAGGAACCTACTCTGCTATTGTTTTTCAGCGATCATCTGCCCATGCTCGGGGATAATTATAGTATTTATCGGGATTTGGGACTGATAGGAGAGGAAACACCGGAAGAACTTCAGGACGATCTGAGACTTCACACGGTTCCCTATATACTATGGTCGAATTATTCCGATGAAGAACAGGAAAAACCCTTGAAAAATGCATCTTTTCTAAGCCCCCTAATTCTTGAAGAAGCCAATACGGAAAAACCCCAGCATATGGAGGCCATATCCGGAATTCATCAGCGGGCCCCCTTAATAACCAACAGCTATCTGAAAGATCCCCAGGGGAATCGATACGATCAGGAAACGGAAGAATACCGGGAAGTCCTGAGTTTATACGGCAGTATTCGAGATCAGCTGGTATATGAGGCGAAACATCTCCGGGGCATACCGAATTCCAATAAAGAGATTAATCGAATACGACAATAATGAGATGGGAGTTCTGCATCAAACAATCCCGGCAATAAAAAAAGAAAAAAGAGAAGACCGAGGTCTTCTCTTTTTTCTTTGAGTTTAACCGCAATGCCGAGAAGTCTCCCTCCTCTTAGCCTTCCTTACTCACAAAGTGAGCGCGTAGGTGGGAGATGAATCGGTGGTTTTGAGCTTGAAAAATGGGTATAAATAGATCAGTAGATTATACCTAAACGAGGTGAGAATCATGCAGTTGGATAGCAATAAACATTCAGTGTTTCTGATGAATTATCATCTGGTATTGGTCAGCAAATATCGACGCAAAGTCTTTGATGGGAAAGTTTCAGAACGAGCAAAAGAAATTTTTTCTTATATAGCACCGAACTACAATATCACACTAGTGGAATGGAATCATGATCAAGACCATGTTCATATTCTTTTCAGAGGGCATCCCAACAGTGAACTTTCGAAGTTTATCAACGCCTATAAAAGCGCTAGTTCAAGACTTTTGAAAAAAGAGTATCCTGCCATAGGAAGTAAACTTTGGAAAGACCATTTTTGGTCAAGGAGTTACTGTTTACTTACAACCGGAGGAGCCCCGTTGGAGGTTATAAAAAACTATATTGAAAGCCAGGGGGAAAAGT